>NZ_JBBMRJ010000041.1:0-38830 GCF_037993085.1 Pseudomonas sp. YNh
GTAGAGTATGAGAAACGCTATTTCCTGAGCTTGGAGAGTGTCTAGAAAACCAGGGGCGATTCACCGCGTTAGAACATGAGGTCCATTTTGAAGGGTCCATTTGAGCGGCCGCTGAGCGTTTCGTCACCAGGGCTTGAATCTGAGCTAGCGTGTTGCGAAGACACGTCGGCGGCCTAGAAGACTCGATGGAACCATCAGAGATATGATCCTGCGATCACAACTCGAAGGTGGCCTCTATGCCATACCCCGTAAAGCCATGGGCAGAAATAGCTCAGCATTATCAGCGCGGTACCATCTTGTTGGGCAACGGCGCGAGTATCGCTGTGTCGCAGAGTTTTGCGTACCGCTCACTGCTAGAACATGTCAGGGAAAATGAGCTGCTCCAGAACGACGTGGCGCGTCTGTTCGAGTTTTTTGAGACAGAAGATTTTGAGCTAATTCTGCGGGTCGTCTGGCAAGCATCCAACGTCAACAAATCGTTGGAGATCCCAGATCAGCGTACCCACGAAGCCTACGTGCGCGTCCGGGATTGCCTGATCCAGGCAGTGCGGGATGTTCACCCTGAATATCACCAGATCACCGATCATCTGCCGAACATGTACCGGTATCTGAAGGAGTTCGACACGGTCTTGTCGCTAAACTATGACCTGCTGGTTTACTGGACGGTGGCCTATGGTCTCAACATCCCGGACGGCCATATGTTCAAAGACTGCTTCGTCGATGGCGGGGTATTCGATGACGACTGGCGTCGATTCCGGAAGCTGTACAAGGAGCGAGTGAATACGTTGGTGTTCTACCCCCATGGCAGCTTAGCTTTATGCCGCAACAACATAGAGGAAGAGTTCAAGATCCGCGCATTGGGCGGCGGCTTGCTGGAAGCCATTCTTCAGGAGTGGAAAAACGAGCGTGTGGTACCGCTGTTTGTCAGTGAAGGAACCATGCGTCAGAAGGTAGCTTCGATTCAAAATAGCTACTACCTGTCGACTGTCTATCGAGAGGTGCTTACGGCGCCCCGGAAGACACTGACACTGTTCGGTTGGGGCTTGGGGGAGCACGACAGGCATTTGCTCAAGCGAATGAAGGGGACGGGCATTGAGCGCGTAGCCGTCTCAGTCTTTCGGGGATATCAGCCTTATTGCAACATGGCTTACCAAATCATTCAGGATGACCTGGGGCCAGTTGACGTCGATTTCTTCGACAGTGAGAGCCCGGGCTGCTGGGTTCAACCCGAATAGCGGGCAGGACATCCACTCCTGAAATCTCAGAGGTGGCTGTAAGGCCCGTCATTACTGGGCTAGACAGTTTTTATTCTCTGGCGCATTTGTCCGAGTCAACGGTTTTGGGGGCTCGCGACAGTTTTGCGTTTACTCCGAATCGGGCTGAAGGCCACGGAAACTGGGCCTCTTTGCGACAGTTTTAATTCTCTAAATCCAGAAAAAGCCCTCCACAAGGAGGGCTTTTTGCTTTCTGATGCCTACTAAACAGCGCACCCAGACATGTGATTCGGCTGCATCAACCTGGCGGCTCCGCTCAGATCTGCATCGCCATGCCGTCCACATTCATCGCTGCCTGGCGCAAGGCCTCGGAGCGGGTCGGGTGGGGGTGGCAGGTCAGGGCGATGTCTTCTGCCGAGGCCGAGAACTCCATGGCCACGCAGAACTCACCGATCATCTCGCTGACGCTTGGGCCCACCAGGTGCACACCCAGCACTTCATCGGTTTGGGCATCGGCGATGACTTTGGCGAAGCCTTCGGTCTCGTGGTTGATCTTGGCGCGGCTGTTGGCGGTGAAGGGGAACTTGCCTACTTTATAAGCACGCCCTTCGGCTTTGAGCTGCTCTTCGGTCTTGCCCACGGTGGCCAGCTCCGGGCGGGTGTAGATCACGCCAGGGATGAGGTTGTAGTTGACCTCGTGGGGCTTGCCGGCAATGCGCTCGATGCAGGCGACCGCTTCGTCTTCGGCCTTGTGCGCCAGCATCGGGCCGGAAGTGACGTCACCAATCACCCACACACCGGGCACTGAGGTGCGGTGGTGGTCGTTGCCGAGCATGCCGCGCTTGTCGGTTTCCAGGCCCACGCTTTCAAGGTTCAGCCCCTTGGTATAAGGGCGGCGGCCGATAGCCACCAGCACGTAATCGGCCTGCAGCGATTCTGCGGTGCCGCCGGCAGCGGGCTCCAGCGTCAGGCTCACGCCATCGGCACTTGCAGTGGCTTGGGTCACTTTGCTACCCAGCTTGAACACCATGCCTTGCTTGGCGAGTGCCTTTTGCAGGGTCTTGGCGGTTTCCGTGTCGGTACCTGGGCAGATGCGATCGAGGTATTCGATAACGGTGACCTGGCTGCCCAGGCGGCGCCAGACGGAACCCAGCTCAAGGCCGATCACGCCGGCACCGATGACGACCAGGTGCTTGGGCACTTGCGGCAGCGACAGCGCGCCGGTCGAGTCGATGATGCGCTGGTTGTCGATGGTCACACCCGGCAGAGGGGTAGGCTCGGAGCCGGTGGCGATGACCACGTCCTTGGCTTGCAGCGCCGTTTCGCTGCCATCTTCAGCCTTGACCACAACCTTGCCGACGCCGTCCAGGCGCCCCCAACCCTTGATCCAGTCGACCTTGTTCTTGCGGAACAGGTATTCGATTCCCTTGGTCAGGCCGGTCACGCTCTCGTCCTTCTGTTTCATCATCTGGGCGAGGTTGAGGGTGGGCTTGACTTCGATACCGAGGTGGGCGAACTCTTCACCGCTGGCGGCCTCGTACAGCTCGGACGCATGCAACAGTGCCTTGGAGGGCATGCAGCCCACGTTCAAACAAGTGCCGCCCAAGGTTGAGCGGCCTTCCACGCAGGCAACGTTCAGGCCCAGCTGGCCAGCGCGGATGGCTGCGTTGTAGCCACCAGGGCCACCGCCGATGATCACCACGTCATAGGATTTCATGGGTTCAACTCCAGGATGTAGAAGCGCGAGAGGGGCACAAGGTTAAGCTGAGATGCGAGAATTGTATACAATCTGCTGTGTGGATAAGATCAGTTGGTTCTAGACCTTGGTCTCGTTTAGAGGAAACCTCCCACCAATGAACTACTCTGATCCGGCGACGTTCGAAATATCAGGCGTCGTGGTCAAACACGGATAGGAGGGTTGTTCATGCTCGCGCAACTTCCACCTGCACTGCAGAGCCTGCATCTGCCGCTGCGGCTGAAATTGTGGGACGGTAACCAGTTCGATCTGGGGCCTAGCCCGCAGGTCACCATCCTGGTCAAAGAGCCACAGTTGATCAGCCAGTTGACGCACCCAAGCCTGGAGCAGTTGGGCACCGCGTTCGTCGAAGGCAAGCTGGAGCTGGAAGGCGATATCGGTGAAGCCATCCGGGTATGCGATGAGCTGAGCGAGGCGCTGTTACCTGATTTCGAAGAGGCTTCGCCGGCGCGGCTTGCCCATGACAAAAGCACTGACGCCGAAGCCATCTCCTACCACTATGATGTTTCCAACGCGTTCTACCGGCTGTGGCTGGACCAGGACATGGCCTATTCGTGCGCTTACTTCCGCGAGCCTGATAACACGCTCGATCAGGCGCAGCAGGACAAGTTCGATCACCTGTGTCGCAAGTTGCGCCTGAATGCCGGCGACTACCTGCTGGACGTTGGCTGTGGTTGGGGTGGCCTTGCGCGCTTCGCTGCACGGGAATATGACGCCAAGGTATTCGGCATCACCTTGAGCAAGGAGCAGCTCAAGCTTGGCCGGCAGAGGGTCAAGGCCGAAGGCTTGGCCGACAAGGTCGACCTGCAGATTCTCGACTACCGTGACCTGCCTCAGGATGGCCGCTTCGACAAGGTTGTCAGCGTTGGCATGTTCGAGCATGTCGGGCATGCCAACCTGGCGCTGTATTGCCAGAAACTGTTCGGCGCCGTGAGGGAAGGGGGGCTGGTGATGAACCACGGTATCACCGCCAAGCACATCGATGGACGCCCGGTAGGGCGTGGTGCAGGTGAGTTCATCGACCGCTACGTGTTCCCCCATGGGGAGCTACCTCACCTGTCGATGATCAGCGCCAACATCTGTGAAGCGGGGCTGGAGGTGGTAGACGTGGAAAGCCTGCGCCTGCACTACGCCAAGACCTTGCATCACTGGAGCGCCAACCTTGAGAACCAGTTGCACAAGGCCGCAGCGCTGGTGCCGGAAAAGACCCTGCGTATCTGGCGCCTGTATCTCGCAGGGTGCGCGTATGCCTTTGAGAAGGGCTGGATCAACCTGCACCAGATCTTGGCAGTGAAGCCATACGCCGACGGGCACCATGACCTGCCCTGGACGCGCGAAGACCTGTATCGCTAAGCATGTAGATGCGGATGTTGTGGGAGCGGCCTTGTGTCGCGAAAGGGCCGCTCCCACACTCAGACTGCTTAGCTTAAAGGATTGGCGAAATCAGCCGTGCGATCCTCATGCCCAATTGCTGCAGTCGATGCGTGTCTAGGCTGTCCTCCGCAGTAATTTCCCGCGATTGTTCAAAGTCGTTGATCAGCATGTGCTCGACCTGGTCTGCGAAGCTGCGGTCGACTGTCAGCAGGGTGATCTCGAAATTCAGACGGAAAGAGCGGTTGTCCAGGTTGGCGCTACCGATCGCGCTGACATCATCATCCACCAGCACCACCTTCTGATGCAGGAAGCCCGGCTGATAGCGGAACATGCGTACACCTGCGCGCACCGCTTCGAAGGCGAACAGGCTGGAGGCGGCATAGACCACCCGGTGGTCTGGCCGCGACGGGATCAGCACTCGCACATCGACCCCACGCAGGACTGCCAGGCGCAAGGCGGCGAACACTGCCTCGTCAGGGATGAAGTAAGGGCTGGTGATCCATACCCGTCGGGTAGCTGAATGAATTGCTTCGAGGAAGAACAGCGAGCAGGTTTCCTGCGGGTCGGCCGGGCCGCTGGCCAAGGCCTGGCATAGCACCCCGTTATCTGGGTAGGTATCTGGCAGGATCAGCGGCGGCAGCTGGCGCGTGGCCCAGTACCAATCCTCGGCGAACGACTCCTGCAGGCAGGCCAGCACCGGCCCGCCGATCTGTACATGGGTGTCGCGCCAGGGGGAAAGTTTCGGGTGCTCACCGAGGTATTCGTCACCTACGTTGTGCCCACCAATGAAACCCAGCAGGCCGTCCACTACCACGATCTTGCGATGGTTGCGGAAGTTCACCTGGAAGCGGTTGAACCATCCGCGGCGAGTGGCGAAGGCATGAATCTGTACACCACCGTCGCGCAGCTGCTGGCTGTATCTGGCTGGCAAGGCATGGCTGCCAACGCGGTCATACAGCACGAACACCTGCACTCCTTCGGCAGCCTTGCGTAGCAGCAGCTGCTGTAATGCCTTGCCGAGGGTGTCGTCATGGATGATGAAGAACTGCACCAGCACCACGTCGCGGGCTTTGTCGATGGCGGCGAAGATGGCATCGAACGTGGCTTTGCCATCGATCAGCAACTTCACCTGGTTGTTCGCCAGGCAGGGCATGCGCCCCAGTTTTGGCATTGCGCGCAGGGCTGCATAGCTTTCTGATTCACGGGCGGTCAGGGCTTCTTCCACCCAGGGCCGCCAGTTGAGATTGGCCATGGCCACGTGCATTTCCTGGTTGGCCTGGCGCCTGGCCTTGATGTAGGCATAGAACGAGCGGGCGCCGAAGACCAGGTAGGGGATCAAGGTAAGGTAGGGGATGAAGAACAAGGGCATGGCCCAGGCGATTGCACCTTGGGCGGTACGCACGGTGAAGATTGCGTGCAGTGCGGCGACGATACCCAGTAGGTGAATCAGTCCGAGTAGGTAACCAAAAAAGTAGGGGCTGTGGTAGTCCATATGCATCCTGCTTGCCGAGTACACTTGAGCTAACAGAACACGTTCCCGGTCCGCCTTGCAACCTGAAGGTGGATTTGGCGTCCAAGGTTCAGCCCGGCCCGATTGGCCGGTTTTTTCAGGAGCGATCGTCCATGAAGATTCGTCTGCCACTGTTGGCGTTGGCCCTGGCTGCGAGCAGCCCGCTGGTGCATGCGCAGGTGCTGCAACCAGGTTTGTGGGAGCTGACCACCAGCAACATGCAGGTCGATGGCAAGCCGCTACCCGACATGCAGTTCATGCTCGGTCAGTTGAAAAACCTGCCGCCAGAGCAGCGTGCGATGATGGAAGGGGTGTTGGCCAAACAAGGGGTGACGGTTGGTGGCAACGGCGTGCGTTCGTGCCTGACGCCAGAGCAGGTGGCAACCAACGACATCCCACTGCAGGACCCGAAGTCGGGCTGCACGCAGAAGATCACCGACCGTACCGGCAATGTGTGGAAGTTCCAGTTCAGCTGCCCCAAGGCACAGGGCACTGGCCAGGCCACCTTCCTCAGTGACCGGGAATTCACCACGCAGGTCAGTGGTACCTTCAACGCTTCGGGTGTGCAGCAGCAAGGCAGCATGAACACCCGTGCGGTGTGGCTGGGCAATGACTGTGGCACGGTCAAACCGCGCAGCTGACGTCCCATTGCCATTGGCTGGTGGCGACGGCGTCGTGGGCATGCAGGCTTTCTGCATGCTCCACGCGCAGCTTGAAGGCCGTGCTCCATTGCAATTGCCGTAGCGCCTTGTGCAGGCGTCGTGCGGCGTCTTCACAGAACATCAGGTTCTGCCCGTTGGCCAAGGCGAAGGCTTGCTCGTCCGCACGCTTCACCGCGGTTTGCACAGCGGTCCCCAAGCTTGCCTCAATGCAATCGATCAATTCGGTGATGGGTAATACGTGCTCATTGCTGCGCAGCCTTACTTGAATGTGGGCGGTACTTCGTTGGCTGTGCGGCGTCGCCACAATACCTTCGGCGCTGCCAAGCCACTGCATTACTGCGGACTTTTCGACTTGGTCTTCGCTGAAGTCGTCCAGGAACTGCTGTTGGATCAGCTGGCGTGCAAGCGCAGCTGAGCATGGACAGGTAGAGGAGTAGGGTACGGAAACAGATAGTTCCACGTGGAACACTTCGTTCTCTATCCGTGCATCGACCGAAACGGCGTAGCTTTTCCAGCCTGCCAAGGCGCTGATCAAGGCCGGCCTTTTCAGCAGATGCTCAAACCGCAGCCGCAGGTAGGCTGCCGAAGAAAGGCCTTCATGGCTGCTCAGGAAACCGGCCAGTAGCTGTCTGATTGCGAGTGGAGTGAGGGGCTGGTGCTCCAGTGTCTCAAGGGCAAGGTAAAGTCGCGACATATGGATACCGCGTGAACTGCCGTCTACCAGGCTTACCCCTGCATCGATTTTGGCGGCTGCGGTGCGCCCTTCGAATTGCACAGGCAAGGCAATCCCGCACATGCCCACCCAGTCCAAAGGCAAGGTGTACTCCAGGGTTTGTGCTGCGATGTCGGGGAGCTTGAGCTGGGTCATCTGGCTTTCCAAACAAAAAGAGGCATCAGTGGCAACCGCCGATCAGGCTGCAATGCAGCTTGAAGCGCTGCCCACTGGAGCTGGATACGCGGTTCAGGGTCGTCCAGCCAACGCGACGGCTGTAACCCACCCAGGCTTCGCCATCGCTGGCCAGGCCGGTAAAAAAGGTCAACGTGCCATAGCGGCTGTTGGTTTGTGCCCACAGGCGCCGGCTGCTGAAGTCGTAGCCGCGCAGGTAGAACGTATTGCCTTCGCTGCGCACGCTGTAATAGCTGCCTTTGCCGTCCTGGCAGGCAAGCAGTGTCGCGCTGCGTGTACACATCGCCAACGGGCTGTTGTTTGGCATGGCGATCAGCGAAGTAGGCATGGCGAGCAACAGCAACACCATGGCGCGCAGCAGATTCATTTTCATCCCCGGTGAATACGCGTCCGTCGAGAACGGCTTGGCGAAATTGTATTGTTACTTTATAACATTGTGCAATGCATCGTTTCGAATGCGCTCGCCTGAAGAGGTTTCGCCATGTCCAATCGTCTCCCTGTCACCGTGCTGTCTGGCTTCCTTGGTGCCGGCAAGAGCACTCTGCTCAACCATGTGCTGCGTAACCGCGACAACCTGCGGGTCGCGGTCATCGTCAACGACATGAGTGAAATCAACATCGACGCCAGCGAGGTGCAGCGCAACGTCAGCCTCAACCGCGCTGAAGAGAAACTGGTCGAGATGAGCAACGGCTGCATCTGCTGCACACTGCGTGAAGACCTGCTCGAAGAGGTTGCACGGCTGGCCGAAGAAGGCCGCTTCGATTATTTGCTCATCGAGTCCACGGGTATCTCGGAGCCGCTGCCGGTTGCCGAGACGTTCACGTTTCGCGACGAGCAGGGCCGCAGCCTTTCCGACATGGCCCGGTTGGACACCATGGTCACTGTGGTCGATGGCCTGAATTTTTTACGCGATTACCAGGCAGCAGAAAGCCTGGCCAGCCGTGGTGAAACTTTGGGCGAAGAGGACGAGCGGTCGATCAGTGATCTGCTGATTGAGCAGGTGGAGTTCGCCGATGTGCTGTTGTTGAGCAAGATCGACCTGATCGGCCAGCACGAGCGTGAAGAACTCATGGCCATCTTGCGTAGCCTCAACGCCCGGGCACAGATCGTGCCCATGGTCATGGGCCAGGTGCCGCTGGCGCGCATCCTGGACACTGGCCTGTTCGACTTCGACCAGGCTGCTCAAGCGCCTGGCTGGTTGCAAGAATTGCGCGGCGAGCATGTGCCAGAGACTGAAGAGTACGGCATCGCGGCCAAGACCTGGCAGGGGCGGCGGCCACTTCATCCACAACGCTTTTTCGATTTTATCCACAAGCCTTGGAGCAATGGTCGGCTGCTGCGTTCTAAGGGTTTTTTCTGGTTGGCCAGCAAGTACCAGGAAGCCGGTAGCTGGTCCCAGGCAGGTGGCATGATGCGTCATGGCCTGGCGGGCCGTTGGTGGCGTTTCGTGCCGCGCGAGCAGTGGCCCCAGGATGTGGATAACACTGCCGATATCTTGAAACACTGGCACGCCGAAACCGGTGACTGCCGGCAGGAATTGGTGTTCATTGGTCAGAATATCGACTTCAAAAAGTTATCCACAGAGCTTGAGGCCTGCTTGTTGACGGATGAAGAAATGGAGTTGGGGCCTATGGGCTGGTTGCGTCTGCCCGATCCATTTGGCCCTTGGCACGAGGAGGCGGCAGCATGAACCAGGCGCTCAAGCCTGTGGGTATCTTTCAGGTGTCTGGCGAAACGCCGCTGGTGCTGACCGACGTGCTGCAGGACGGCGTGAACCTGGCGGTATGGCGCCGGCGCTTGCCGCCACAGCTGGAGGATTTCGCCGAGCTGGTAGTCAGCCTTGGGCAACCCCTGGCAGAACAGTGGGTAATCGATGTGGACGAACAGCAGATGCCGGTTTTGTCGGATTTGCTACGCGAAGCGGCGGACTTCCACGGTTACGAAGCATTCGTGGCCGATGTAGCCTGGCTGGTGGAGGCATATACCTGCCTGGTTGGCGCGCGGCGGGTCGGTTTGCGCCTGCGGGTGCTGACCGGGCCCATGTGCCCGCGCTTTCATGTGGATAACGTGCCGTTGCGATTGCTGACCACCTATGCGGGCCCGGGTAGCGAGTGGTTGCGAGAGCAGGAGAGCCGGCGCGGGGAGTTACACACAGCTCAAGTGCCTGTGGATAACATTCAGAAACTGCACGTCGGTGAAGTGGCTGTACTCAAGGGCGAGAGGTGGCAGGGCAACGAAGGTGCAGGGCTTGTGCACCGCTCGCCCTCGGGCCAGCAAGGGCGCCTGCTGCTCAGCCTTGACTGGCTAGCCTGACGGCGCATAGTGAGCCATCACCCCGCCTGAAGCCATCCCATGCTGCAGAACATTCCCACCCATGTGATTGCTGGCCCACTGGGGGCCGGCAAGACCACCCTGATCCGCCATCTGCTTGCCCAGCGCCCGGGCAACGAACGCTGGGCGGTATTGATCAACGAATTCGGCCTGGTTGGCCTGGATGCGGCCTTGCTCAGCCGTGACGAAGATGGCATTGCCATCGGCGAGGTTGCAGGCGGCTGCCTGTGTTGTGTCAACGGCATGCCGTTTCAGGTGGGCCTGGGCCGGTTGTTGCGCAAATCCCGGCCTGACCGGCTGTTTATCGAGCCGTCAGGGCTGGGCCACCCCCAGCAGCTGCTTGCTCAGCTGAAACAGGCTCCGTGGGCTGGAGTGCTGACAATTCAGCCGTTGTTGATGGTTGTCGATGCGCAATCCATGGTCCGAAACGAGCCGCTTCCAGACGCCCAACAGCAGGCTTTCAACGCGTCTGAAAACGTGGTTTTCAACAAGTCAGAGGCTGTGGATGAAAAATCTAAGTTGTTGATAACTAATAAATTTAAAGACAAGAATGTGGTGTGGTCGGTACAGGGCCAAGTGCCGCTATCAAGCCTTCCTGGCGCGCTGGTAGAGATTGTCGACAGCCCATTTGAGGAAAACCAGATTGTCGACAATCTTGGGGGGCCCCCAACAATATTGTGGACAGACCCCAGCCAGCCGATCTGTCTTGCCCAGGAGGGGGAGGGAGGTTGGAGCATTGGCTGGCGCTGGCATCCCGCACAGCAGTTTTATCCACAGCGGCTACTGGCGTTCTTCCGGACCTTGCCATGGCGGCGTGCGAAAGGGGTTATCCACAGCGTGGAAGGTTGGCAGTCATTCAATGGGCTCAAGGGTGACATGCCGATGTGGCAGCCCAGTGAATGGCGAAGGGATAGCCGTATCGAGCTGATTTTTGATCAGCCGCAATCGCAACCCATGCTGCAAGCTGGGTTGAGCGAATGCCGCGTCAGCTGATCAATTGCGCCAGCGATTGTGCTCTTGGCGCCACTGCTGCATCTCGATGACATTGTCGGTGCGTGGCGGGGTCTTGATTTCGAACGGGTAGGGCGCCAGCTCGATCTGCACGCTGTGCGCGCCAAACTGGGTCACGGTACCGGGGTGGCGTTGCTCGCCGGTAACGGTGAATTCGAAGGCATAGACGCGTGCCAGGCGCTTGCGGCCATTGGCATCACGGACAAAGGCGATGCGCTTGAGTGCGACGGCATCGTCTAGCAGCTCGAGATCGAGCTTGGCGCAGTGCTGTTTGACCCGTTCAAGGGCTTTTTCGCGCAACCCATGGTTGTGCCACAACCAGCCGCCTGCCGTGGCTAACAGCATCAGGACGAAGACATTCTCCAGGGTCAACATTTGCATATGCTCCAAACAGGTAGATCCAGCTTAACTGCGTCCCTGGCCTGTCGTACAGGTGGCAATCGAGTTCATACTGCGCTGCGCACAATCCTTGAAACAGCTTTGGAAACCCCCGCATGAAACGTACCCCGCACCTGCTCGCCATCCAGTCCCATGTGGTGTTCGGCCACGCCGGCAACAGCGCCGCGGTGTTTCCCATGCAGCGTATCGGGGTCAATGTCTGGCCACTCAATACCGTGCAGTTCTCCAATCACACACAGTATGGCCAGTGGGCGGGTGAAGTGCTTGCCCCGGCGCAAATTCCTGCATTGGTGGAAGGTATTTCCAACATTGGCGAACTGGGTCACTGCGATGCGGTGCTTTCTGGCTACCTTGGCAGTGCCGAGCAGGGGCGGGCTATTCTGGCGGGTGTCGAGCGGATCAGGGCGGTAAACCCCAAGGCTTTGTACTTGTGTGACCCGGTCATGGGGCACCCGGAGAAGGGCTGCATCGTGCCACAGGAAGTCAGCGAGTTCCTGCTCGACGAGGCGGCGGCGCGGGCCGACATCCTGTGCCCCAACCAGCTGGAGCTGGACAGCTTCTGTGGGCGCCGCGCGCAGTCTCTGGAGGATTGCGTGGGCATGGCGCGCAGCCTGTTGCAGCGGGGGCCGCAGGTGGTACTGGTCAAACACCTGGTTTACCCCGGGCGGGCCGAAGACCAGTTCGAAATGCTGCTGGTGACCGCCGAACACAGCTGGCACCTGCGCCGCCCGCTGCTGGCGTTCCCGCGTCAGCCGGTGGGGGTGGGTGACCTGACCTCAGGCTTGTTCCTGGCCCGTGTGCTGCTCGGCGACAGCTGGGTGCAGGCGTTCGAATTCACCGCTGCAGCCGTGCATGAGGTGTTGCTGGAAACCCAGGCCTGCGCCAGCTACGAACTGCAGCTGGTACGGGCCCAGGACCGCATCGCCCACCCGCGGGTGCGCTTTGAGGCGCAGTTGCTGGCGTTTTAGATCGCGTCGGTTTTCAGGTCCTGGTAGCGCTTCTCCAGCTCTTGGCGGATCTGGCGGCGCTGCTGGCCTTGCAGGAAGCGGCGTTTTTCTTCGCTGCTGTGCGGCTGGCGCGGCGGCACCGGCACCGGGCGGCGGTTGTCATCGACTGCGACCATGGTAAAGAAGCAGCTATTGGAATGGCGCACCGAGCGCTCGCGAATGTTCTCGGTCACCACTTTGATGCCGACTTCCATCGAGGTGTTGCCGGTGTAGTTGACCGACGCAAGGAAGGTCACCAGTTCACCCACGTGCACGGGCTCGCGGAAGATCACCTGGTCGACCGACAGGGTCACCACATAGCTGCCGGCATAGCGGCTGGCGCACGCGTAGGCCACTTCGTCGAGGTATTTGAGCAGGGTGCCGCCATGTACGTTGCCAGAAAAGTTGGCCATGTCCGGGGTCATCAGGACGGTCATGCTCAGCTGGGCGTTTCCAGGTTCCATAGTGTGCTCACGGTGAGGTTGCGCTGAATCGGGCGAATGGAGGGCGTTATCTGCTGACACTTCTGTTCCCCTCTTTTGAATTTGCCGTACGAATACGGGACGTTGCCTGACGCGCCATCGTCACGCTGATCATGCCATCAGCGGCGCTTTTCCAGCCGATCTGTTTCTGCATATTGCACCGGCTATTTGCGGCGAGGCGCGATGTTAACCTGAGTACGCCCATGCACCATGGGCTTTCCTGCACTCAATACAGTATGTACTTGCTGCTCGCTCAGGTTTGCCTTGGCAGAGGAGCGGTCTGCCCAGGCATCCATAAAAAGACGAGAAAAGGAGTATCACGCCATGCATGCCATCAGCTTCATCCAGGACCTGGCAGTCATCATGATGGTCGCTGGCGTGGTCACCATAGTTTTTCACCGCCTCAAGCAGCCGGTGGTGCTGGGCTACATTGTCGCCGGCTTCATCATCGGCCCGCACACCCCGCCATTCGGCCTGATCCATGACGAAGAGACCATCAAGATCCTTGCCGAACTGGGGGTGATCTTCCTGATGTTCTGCCTGGGGCTCGAATTCAGCCTGCGCAAGCTGTTCAAGGTGGGCGCCACGGCGTTCATCGCGGCGTTCCTGGAAATCGTGCTGATGATCTGGATCGGTTTCGAGATCGGCCGCTGGTTCGGCTGGAGCACAATGGATTCACTGTTCCTCGGCGCCATCCTGGCCATTTCCTCGACCACCATCATCGTCAAGGCACTGAACGACCTGAAGATGAAGAACGAGCGCTTCGCCCAGCTGATCTTCGGCGTACTGATCGTGGAGGACATCCTCGGCATCGGCATTATCGCCCTGCTGTCCGGCATCGCTGTCAGCGGCTCGGTCAGCTCGGGGGAAGTGTTCTCCACCGTAGGAAAATTGTCGCTGTTCATGATCGTTGCCTTGGTCATCGGCATTCTGCTGGTACCGCGGCTGCTGGCCTATGTGGCCAAGTTCGAAAGCAACGAAATGCTGCTGATTACCGTGCTTGGCCTGTGCTTCGGCTTCTGCCTGTTGGTGGTCAAGCTGGAGTACAGCATGGTGCTGGGCGCCTTCCTGATTGGCGCGATCATGGCCGAATCGCGACAGTTGCTGAAGATCGAACGCCTGATCGAGCCGGTACGTGACCTGTTCAGCGCCATCTTCTTCGTCGCCATCGGCCTGATGATCGACCCTCAGGTACTCGTCGATTACGCCTGGCCGATCGTGGTCATTACCTTGGCGGTGGTACTGGGCAAGATGCTCTCCTGTGGCATGGGGGCGTTCATTGCCGGTAATGACGGGCGCACGTCGCTGCGGGTGGGCATGGGCCTTTCGCAGATTGGCGAGTTTTCCTTCATCATCGCGGCGCTGGGCATGACGCTGCAGGTGACCAGCGACTTCCTATATCCGGTGGCGGTCGCAGTATCGGCCATCACCACGCTGTTGACGCCTTACCTGATCCGTGCGGCCGACCCGCTGTCGCAAAAGCTTGGCAATGTGGTGCCCAGCCGCCTGGCGCGGGTGCTTTCGTTGTATGGCGAGTGGTTGCGCAACATCCAGCCGCAGGGCGAGAGCGCCATGCTGGCCGCAATGATCCGGCGCATCCTGTTGCAGGTGGGGGTGAACCTGGCGCTGGTGATCGCCATCTTCTTCAGTGGTGGTTACTTTGCAGGGCGTATCGGCAACTGGCTCAGTGAGTGGGTCAGCGATGTCAGCCAGCAGAAGGCGATGATCTGGGGGGCGGCGTTGTTGCTGTCGCTGCCATTCCTGATCGCTGCCTATCGCAAGCTCAAGGCGCTGTCGATGCTGCTGGCAGAAATGGGCGTGAAGCCGGAAATGGCCGGGCGGCATACCCAGCGTGTACGCCGCGTGATCGCCGAAGTTATTCCGCTGTTGTCACTGCTGGTGATTTTCCTGCTGCTGTCGGCATTGTCGGCGAGCATTCTGCCCACCAGCGAGTTGCTGTTGGTCATTGCCGTGGTGGCCGCAGTGGTGGTGGCCTTGTTGTGGCGCTGGTTCATCCGCGTGCACACGCGCATGCAGATTGCCTTGCTGGAGACGCTGGAAAACAGTCGCGAGAATACGCACTGAAGGGAGCAATGCTCCCTGCGCAAGATTTCATCGTCGTCCGAGGGGATGGAGCGGTAGCAATGTCGCCAGGCGCAGAAAGCCTGGCGATTCTAGCTACATTGATGGCACTGGGCCATAAATTTTCCTGTGCTTGTACCGGCCTCTTCGCGGGCTTGCCCGCTCCCGCAGGTCGCACAGGCGCTGCAGAGATTGAGATCAGCTCTCCAGCCAAACATCCCGCGCCCAGTGCCACACCGACTCCCAGCTCTCTTCACCGGCGATTTCCTCTTCCGCATCCCACAGCACCACGGTGCCGTCTTCTTCGACGCAGTAGTAGTTGTCGCCGTCCTGGCACAGCGGAATCAGGTCGCGCGGCACGCCGGCATCCCAGGCGTTGGCGGCGACGTCGGGCAGGTAGGTGTGCGATTGTGGGTCGGTGACGGTCACCGGCTCCAGCGAGCCATACACCACGTCGCTGACGGTCAGTAGAAACTCTTTGAACACGAACGGTATGTTGATGAACAGCTCTTCTTCGATTTCGACCAACTGGTCCTCGTCGGGAAGCTCCAGGGGCACCGGCACTGGCTGATTGGCTTCACGGAGTTGTTCGATCACTTCTTCCACGGTTCACTTCCTCTGACCTAGATGACAACGCTGCGCGTTATACCCTAGTAGGCCACTCTGGCAAAAGCAAAAACCCCGGGACAGGCCCGGGGTTTTTTGTACAGCACGCTGCGGTTAGCCGTTTTGACGGATACCGGCGACCAGCCAAGGCTGGTTCTCGCCTGGGGCGCGAACCATGTGCCAGCTTTCGCTGAACACTTCGCCCTGGTCGAAGCGCGAGTTCTTCGACACGCCACGGAAGGTCAGGGTGGCGTCGGTACGGTCGGCTCGGTCGTCGATACCGTCCAGCTGTACTTCGAGGTTGTCGATGTAGGTGGACTGGAAGCCGTCACCCAGTTCAGCACGCTCACGCTTGAGGAACTCGAGCATTTGCGGGGTGACGAACTCGGTGATCTTGTCCATTTCGTTGGCATCCCAGTGCTGCTGCAGCGACTGGAAGTGGTTACGGGCAGCAGCCAGGAAGCTTTGCTCGTTGAACCAGGCCGGGGCGTTGATCACCGGGGCAGCGGCGGCAGGTGCAGCCGAACCACCAAACACCGATTGCTGTGCCGGCTGGTTGTGAGCTTCACGCTGCATCGGCGCATGGCCTGGCATGGCCATTTGCGGCTGCTGCTGGCGGCGGCGTGCGGCAATGAAGCGGAACACCAGGAAGGCGATGAGCGCCACGATCAGGAAGTCCATGATCTGGAAGCCCTCGAAACCGTCGCCCATGAACATGGACGCCAGCAGGCCGCCGGCGGCCAGGCCGGCCAGTGGGCCCAGCCAGCGCGAAGCACCGCTGGCGGCCGGAGCTGCACGACCAGGTGCGGCAGCCGGTGCGGCGGCAGGCGTGGTTGGCGTAGCCTGGCGGGTCTGGTGGATAGGCGCGGAGCCCGAGCTCTTGCCGCCGCCGAAACGCTTGGCGTTGGCGTCCAGGCTCAGCGTCAGGCCGACGCAGAGCGCCAGTGCGATGCTAAGAAAACGTTGCATAAGTGGGATATCCCCTGTTGTGGTTTGCACGCGCGTCATGGTGCACAGGTTCCCGGGCACATGACCAGCGACATAGTGTTTCGAGCTTTTGCCTGAATGTTACAAGGCCACCCGGCAGGGCGGCCTTGGTCTTCAGATGGCTTCGAGCTTGGCGTACCCCAGCATCAGCCACTTGCTGCCTTCGGCAAAGTTCACCTGCACCCGTGCCTGGGCGCCCGAACCCTCGAAGTTGAGGATCACGCCTTCGCCAAACACCGCATGTTGCACACGCTGACCGAGGTTGAACGCTGTCTGCGGAATATTGGCATTGGCGAACAGGTTGCTGTTGGTGGCCGTCTTGGCCCCACTGAACGGGCGGCTGACGCTGTTGGACAGGCGCACTTCCTGAATCAGGCCGGCCGGAATTTCACGTACGAAACGCGACACCTTGTTGTAGGTCTCGCTGCCATACAGGCGACGTGTTTCGGCGTAGGTCATGACCAGTTGGCGCATGGCGCGGGTAATCCCGACATAGGCCAGGCGGCGTTCCTCTTCCAGGCGGCCGGGCTCTTCCAGGCTCATCTTGTGCGGGAACAGGCCTTCTTCCATGCCCACCAGGAACACATACGGGAACTCCAGGCCCTTGGCGCTGTGCAAGGTCATCAGCTGGACGCTGTCCTCATGCTCGTCGGCCTGGGTATCGCCGGCTTCGAGCGAGGCATGGCCGAGGAAGGCCGAGAGCGGCGAGAGATCGGCGTCTTCGTCGGTGGACTCGAAGTTGCGCGCCGCGCTCACCAGTTCCTCAAGGTTTTCTACCCGTGCCTGGCCCTTTTCACCCTTTTCTTCCTGGTGATAGGTGATCAGCCCGGACTGTTCGATGGTGGTCTGGGTCATGGTATGCAGGGGCATGTCCGTGACCTTGGCAGCCAACCCCTCGATCAGCTCGATGAAGGCGCCCAGGGCGCTGGCGGCGCGGCCCTTCATGGCCTTGGCCGCCAGCAGCTGGCACATGGCTTCCCACATCGACAGCTGGCTGTGGCGGGCATGCTCACGGATGGCTTCGACGGTCTTCTCGCCAATGCCGCGTGGCGGCACGTTGATCACCCGCTCCAGGGCCGCGTCGTTGCCACGCCCTTCGATCAGCCGCAGGTAAGCCATGGCGTTCTTGATTTCGGCGCGTTCGAAGAAGCGCTGGCCACCATAGATGCGGTAGGGGATACGCTCGCGCAGCAGGGCCTCTTCCAGCACCCGCGACTGGGCGTTGGAACGGTACAGGATGGCGATTTCGTTACGCGCATTGCCCTGCTTGACCAGGCTTTCGATGGTTTCAACCACGTAGCGCGCTTCGTCGTGCTCGTTGTAGGCCGCGTACAGGGTCAGCGGTTCGCCTTCGCCCATGTCGGTCCACAGTTCTTTGCCCAGGCGCCCGGTGTTGTTGACGATCAGCGCGTTGGCGGCCTTGAGGATGCCGCCGGTGGAGCGGTAGTTCTGCTCCAGGCGGATCATTTCGGCGTCGGGGAAGTCGGCCGTGTACTGGTGGATGTTCTCGATCTTGGCACCGCGCCAGCCGTAGATCGACTGGTCGTCGTCGCCCACCGCCATCAGGCTGGCACCACCGCGTGCCAGCAGGCGCAGCCAGGCGTACTGCACGGCGTTGGTATCCTGGAATTCGTCTACCAGCACATGCTGGAAGCGCCGCTGGTAGTGCTCAAGCAGGCCCGGGTGGTCGCGCCACAGGTCCAGGGCGCGCAGCAACAGTTCGGAGAAGTCGATGACCCCGGCGCGCTCACAGGCCTGTTCGTAGGCGGTATACACCTCGCGCATGGTCGCCAGGAACAGGTCGCCCCCAGCCTGTATATGCTGCGGGCGCAGGCCTTCGTCCTTCTGCCCGTTGATGAACCACTGGGCCTGGCGTGCCGGCCACTTCTGCTCGTCCAGGCCCAGCTCGCGCATGACCCGCTTGATCAGGCGCTGCTGGTCATCGCTGTCGAGGATCTGGAAGTTCTGCACCAGCCGCGCTTCCTGCCAGTGGGCCCGCAGCAGGCGATGGGCGAGGCCGTGGAAGGTGCCGACCCACATGCCTGCCGGGTTGATCCCCAGCAGTTGCTCGATCCGGTGGCGCATTTCTGCCGCCGCCTTGTTGGTGAAGGTCACCGACAGGATCGAATGCGGCGATGCCTGCTCCACCTGGATAAGCCAGGCGATGCGGTGCACCAGCACGCGGGTTTTACCGGAGCCGGCGCCAGCAAGCACCAGTTGACGCCCGAGCTTGGCCGCGACGGCCTGGCGTTGAGCATCGTTGAGGGAGTTCAGCAGGAGGGAGAGGTCATCTGTGTGCATCGGGCCATTCTAGGGCGCAGCAGGGGAAGGGTAAATGGCACTGTATAAATATTCACCCTGGCAAACATACAAAGCGGCCACTACAAGCGATGCGCTTGCAGTGGCCGCCGCGTCTACATCAATGGGTTTCCACGATGTCGGTGATGCAGGCGATCAGTTTACCGTCGTGGATAATGTCCACCTTCGGGATCTGGCCGTGCTCGTCTTGCGTTTCGAACGTCACTTGCTTGTCGCAGGCAACCTGCATGAAGTTACCGTCCTGTTGCTGCAGTTCAAGCTCCAGGGCCAGTGCAAAGGACCTGTCCTGCTTTCTGCGCTTGACCAGTACCGGGACTATGCCTGCATGACTCACGGTGATTGTGCCCTGCACCCGCAGGCGAGTGCCTGGTGGCATCTTGTCGTGATGGGCTTTCCAGCCTTTGCATTCGATGATCATTTCCATACTCCTGTCTTGGGAAGAGCGGTATGACCTTCCCAGGACAGAGTGCTTGCAGCACCTGCCCGCACAGCAGAGCGAAGCGCTTCAGCTGTACCAATGCCTGCCATGCCTGGCCAGCAGGCTACCGGCCTGTTCCGGGCCATTGCTCCCGGCGGCATAGTGGCGTGGCGCCTGAAAGTGTTCCTGCCAACCCTTCATTAACGGATCAATCCAGTGCCAGGCCGCCTCCACCTCATCGCGGCGCATGAACAGTGTCGAATCACCCTCCACGATGTCCAGCAGCAGGCGTTCGTAAGCTTCCCAGCGGCGGGTCTGGCTGAATACCTGAGCCAGGTTCAGGTCCAGCTCGACCGGCTCCAGCCGCATGCCCTTGCCTGGGCTCTTGGTCATCATGCGCAGGCTGATGCGCTCATCCGGTTGCAGCTGGATCAACAGCTGGTTGACCTGGCCACCGCTGAACAGCTCGTGGGGTACCGGCTTGAACTGGATGACGATCTGCGACGAGCGGCGCGCCATGCGCTTGCCGGTGCGCAAGTAGAAAGGCACACCTGCCCAGCGCCAGTTGTCGATGTGCGCTTCGATGGCCACGAAGGTTTCGGTATCGCTGTCGTTGTCGACGTCCTTTTCGAAGTAATAGGCCGGCACCTCCTGGCCGCCGATGTGCCCGGCACCGTACTGACCGCGCACGGTCTTGTCCTGCACGTCCTGGCCGGTGATGGGTTTGAGGGCCCGCAGGATCTTCACCTTTTCGTCGCGCACCGCTTCAGCCTCGAACTGCGCAGGTGGCTCCATGGCCACCAGGCACAGCAGCTGCAACAGGTGGTTTTGCAGCATGTCGCGGGTTGCCCCGGCGCGGTCGTAGTAGGCGCCGCGGTTTTCTACCCCCAGGGTTTCGCAAACGCTGATCTGGACGTGGTCGACCTGATTGTTGCGCCACACCGGCTCCAACAGGGCGTTGGCGAAGCGCAGGGCCATGAGGTTCTGCACGGTTTCCTTGCCCAGGTAGTGGTCGATGCGAAATACCTGGTTTTCGTCGAACACTGCGCCAATCGCTTCGTTGATGGCGGTGGCCGAGGCTAGCGAGTGACCAATCGGCTTCTCCAGCACGATGCGCGCTTCGGGGTCGGCCAGGCCTGCGTTACGCAGGTGATTGGCAATCGGCACGAACAGGTTGGGAGCGGTGGCCAGGTAGAAAATGCGCGTCAGCCCGCCAGGTTCGCCCAGGTAGCGCGTCAGGCGGCCGAAGTCGGCGCTTTGCGAAGCATCCATGGGAAAGTAGTCGAGGCGCGCGGCAAACCGTTGCCATATGTCTTCGTCGAAGTCATTGCGGGCAATCTGCGCTCGGCAATGGCGTTCTGCGAGCTTGAGGTATTCGTTACGGCTTATGTTGCGGCGGGCGAGGGCGATGATGCGTACCGCGTTGTTCAGACGCGCCTCGCGATACAAGTGATAGAGCGCCGGGAGGAGTTTGTGCAGGGCCAGATCGCCGGTGCCACCGAACACCAGAATGTCGCAAGGAATAGTCAAACCGCCACTCTCCACGTTCGTTTAACTGGGCGGGTTGGCGTCCATGTAGTATAACTACAAGAAAGCTACAACCCGGCCAGTCGATCATAACCGAGTCCAGCCCGTGAATCTGTTGCAACATATCGCCCAATCGCGCCACCTGCTGCGCAAATCGGAACTCAAAGTGGCCGACCACGTGCTGCTCGACCCGGCTGCGGTCATGCACAGCTCGATGGCCGACCTGGCGCACAGCGTGGGTATCAGTGAACCGACGATCGTGCGTTTCTGCCGGGCGATCGGTTGCTCGGGCTTCCAGGACCTGAAATTGAAACTGGCGCAGAGCCTGGCCGCCGGGGCCAGTTTTGGCCAGTTCGCCATTCATGAAGACGACTCGGTTGCCGACTACAGCCTGAAGATTTTCGACACCACCCTGCACACGTTGATGGAAGTGCGCGAGCACCTCGACCCGCATGCGCTGCAACAGGCCGTGAGCGCCATGGCCCAGGCGCAGCGTGTGGAGTTCTATGGCTTTGGTGCATCCGGCGCGGTTGCGGCGGACGCCCAGCACAAGTTCTTCCGCCTGCTGCTCAGTGCGGCCGCGTATTCCGACCCGCACATGCAGGCGATGTCGGCAGTAACCTTGAGGCCTGGCGATGTGGCGGTGTGCATTTCCCAGTCGGGCCGTTCCAAGGACCTGCTGATCACCGCCAACCTGGTGCGTGAGAGCGGTGCCAACCTGATTACCCTGTGCCCAAGCCAGACGCCGCTGGCCGAGCTGTCGACCGTGAACCTGGCGATAGACGTGCATGAAGACACCGAAATCTACACCCCGCTGACCTCGCGTATCGCTCACCTGGTGGTAATCGACGTGTTGGCCATGGGCGTCGCCATGGCGCGCGGCCCGAGCCTGGTCAACCACCTGAAAAGCGTGAAGCGCAGCTTGCGCAGCCTGCGTTTGTCGCCCAAGTCGATCAAGGCTACAGATGACTGAATTCAACCTGTAGCGGCCTCTTCGCGGGCTTGCCCGCTTCCAGAGCAATTGCACCGAATCAAAAAGGTGCACAGTACCTGTGGGAGCGGGCAAGCCCGCGAAGAGGCCGCTACAGGCAGTAAAAATTCACGATTCTGTCACCATCCCACAGCCAAACCGTAAACCTTCAAGGCCAGTCTGAAACTCCCGCATCCTATCTGGGAGACAGGCAATGGCACGTGACCACGACGGTATCTACCAACCCAACGCCAAAGCTCGCAAGCAGCAGGAAAAAGATCAGCGCCGCATGGAATACCGCCGCGCGATCGAGGTGTATTGCGACCAACGTCAACTGCTGCGCGACCTGGTGGATTATCCCGAGTTGCAAGCACTCACAGTGTGGCAGTCTTCAGCGGCAACTTCCCAGAAAAACGCTCAACAAGCGCGCTGATCAGCGCACGTTCGCTGCGGATGAACGCCAGAAACGCCAAGGCCACCGGCGACTGCCGCTTGGCCTTGGACTGCACCACGCACCAGCTGCGGTACAGCGGCAGCTCTTCCACCGGTAACTCCTTCAGCGCACCGGTGGCCAGCTCCAGGTTGACCGCATGGCGCGTCAGCAGGGCAATCCCCAGGCCGGCGATGACGCACTCGCGCTGGGCATCGGCCGAGGCCACCTCCAGGGTCTGGGTGAAATGCACGCGCTTGTCCTTGAAATACTCCTCGCAGGCCTTGCGCGTACCTGAGCCTTGTTCGCGTACCAGCAGGGTATGAGGCTCCAGGTCCTGAAGGCGCAGCTGGTCCAGCTTGCACAGCGGGTGCTCGGGCGGTGCCACCGCGATGATCGGGTTGTTGAGGAACGGCAGAAATTCCAGGCCCATGTCCTGCGGCACCATCGACATGATGATGATGTCGTCGCGGTTATCCGAAAGGCGGCGGATGGCCTGGGCGCGATTGACCACCGTCAGGGTCAGGTTGACCTCCGGGTGACGCTGCTTGAAGGCGGCGAACAGGTGTGGCACGAAGTACTTGGCGCTGGACTCGATCGCCAGTTTGAGCTGCCCCTGCAGTGAGCCCTGCATGTCCGACAGCTGCATGTCCAGGCTCTCGAGGCGCCCGAAGATGTCGCGGCTGGCGCGTTGCAGGGCTTCGGCCGCTTCGGTCAGGTAGAGCTTCTTGCCCACGTACTCGAACAGCGGCTGGCCGATCAGCTCTTCGAGCTGGCGGATCTGTAGACTAACGGCGGGTTGTGTCAGCGACATCTCCTCCGCCGCACGGCTGTACGAGCGTAAATCGCACACCTCGTTGAGGATCTGCAATTGACGCAAAGTCATACGCATCAATGACTTACGCATTTTTACCCGCCCATCGGCAACACCTTGTAACTGCACTATAAGCTTTTACTAATGTTGCCTCTAACAAATATTGATTTTTGTTTATCGAACCACAGCGCTAGGGTGAATACGCGACTGGCCAGCAACGCCTGGCCACGCGCCGACCGGTAGAACCGGCTCGACTGTTCCTACGGCTTTGGGAAGACTCCAGTGATAAAAAAAATCCTGATCGCCAACCGAGGTGAAATCGCAGTTCGGATCGTGCGTGCCTGCGCCGAGATGGGCATACGCTCGGTAGCGATCTATTCCGACGCCGATCGGCACGCATTGCACGTCAAGCGCGCCGACGAAGCCCACAGCATTGGTGCCGAGCCGCTGGCCGGTTACCTGAACCCGCGCAAGCTGGTGAACCTGGCTGTGGAAACCGGCTGTGATGCCCTGCACCCGGGCTACGGCTTCCTGTCGGAAAACGCTGAACTGGCAGAGATCTGCGCCGAGCGCGGGATCAAGTTCATCGGCCCCGCCGCAAACGTCATTCGCGGCATGGGCGACAAGACCGAAGCGCGCCGCACCATGATTGCCGCCGGTGTGCCGGTAACCCCGGGCACCGAAGGCAACGTTGCCGATATTCATGAAGCCCTGAGCGAAGGTGAGCGCATCGGTTACCCGGTGATGCTCAAGGCCACCTCCGGTGGCGGCGGCCGCGGTATTCGCCGTTGCAACAGCCGCGAAGAGCTGGAACAGAACTTCCCACGGGTGATTTCCGAGGCCACCAAGGCCTTTGGTTCGGCCGAAGTGTTCCTGGAAAAGTGCATCGTCAACCCCAAGCATATCGAGGCACAGATCCTCGGTGACAGCTTCGGCAACGTGGTGCACCTGTTCGAGCGCGATTGCTCGATCCAGCGCCGTAACCAGAAGCTCATCGAAATTGCTCCAAGCCCCCAGCTCACGCCCGAGCAGCGCGCCTACATCGGCGACCTGGCGGTACGTGCGGCCAAGGCGGTGAACTACGAGAACGCCGGCACCGTGGAGTTCCTGCTCGCCGATGGCGAGGTGTACTTCATGGAAATGAACACCCGGGTGCAGGTGGAGCACACCATCACCGAGGAAATCACCGGTATCGACATTGTCCGTGAGCAGATTCGCATCGCCTCGGGCCTGCCGCTGTCGGTGAAGCAGGAAGACATCCAGCACCGCGGCTACGCGTTGCAGTTCCGCATCAACGCGGAAGACCCGAAGAACAACTTCCTGCCCAGCTTCGGCAAGATCACCCGTTACTACGCCCCCGGCGGCCCGGGTGTTCGTACCGATACAGCGATCTACACCGGCTACACCATTCCGCCCTTCTACGACTCCATGTGCCTGAAACTGGTGGTGTGGGCGTTGACCTGGGAAGAGGCCATGGACCGCGGCCTGCGAGCCCTGGATGACATGCGCGTGCAAGGGGTGAAGACCACCGCCGCGTACTACCAGGAAATCCTGCGCAACCCGGAATTCCGTAGCGGGCAGTTCAATACCAGCTTCGTCGAAAGCCACCCTGAGCTGACCAACTACTCGATCAAGCGCAAACCCGAAGAGCTGGCCCTGGCCATCGCCGCCGCCATCGCCGCCCACGCAGGCCTGTGAGGAAACCTATAATGTCCAAGAAAATTCACGTAACCGACACGATCCTGCGCGACGCCCACCAGTCCCTGCTGGCCACCCGCATGCGTACCGAAGACATGCTGCCGATCTGCGACAAGCTCGACAAAGTCGGCTACTGGTCGCTGGAAGTCTGGGGCGGCGCCACCTTCGACGCCTGCGTGCGCTTCCTCAAGGAAGACCCATGGGAGCGCCTGCGCAAGCTGCGTGCAGCCTTGCCCAACACCCGCCTGCAAATGCTGCTGCGCGGTCAGAACCTGCTGGGCTACCGCCACTACAGCGACGACGTGGTCAAGGCCTTTGTCGCCAAGGCTGCGGTAAACGGCATCGATGTGTTCCGCATCTTCGACGCCATGAACGACGTGCGTAACCTGCGCGTGGCCATCGAAGCGGTCAAGGCCGCCGGCAAGCACGCCCAGGGCACCATCGCCTACACGGTCAGCCCTGTGCACACCATCGATGCCTTTGTTGCCCAGGCCAAGCAGATGGAAGCCATGGGTTGCGACTCGGTGGCAATCAAGGACATGGCCGGCCTGCTGACCCCATTCGCCGCTGGTGAACTGGTCAAGGCGCTGAAGGCCGAGCAGTCGCTGCCGGTGTTCATCCACTCCCACGACACTGCCGGCCTGGCCGCCATGTGCCAGCTGAAAGCGGTGGAAAACGGCGCCGACCACATCGACACCGCAATCTCCAGCTTCGCCTGGGGCACCAGCCACCCGGGTACCGAGTCGATGGTTGCTGCGCTCAAGGGCAGCGAGTTCGACACCGGCCTGGACCTGGAGCTGCTGCAGGAAATCGGCTTGTACTTCTACGCCGTGCGCAAGAAGTACCACCAGTTCGAAAGCGAGTTCACGGCCGTGGACACCCGCGTGCAGGTCAACCAGGTGCCGGGCGGCATGATTTCCAACCTGGCCAACCAGCTGAAAGAGCAGGGCGCGCTCAACCGCATGAACGAAGTGCTGGCAGAGATCCCGCGTGTGCGTGAAGACCTCGGCTTCCCGCCGCTGGTGACGCCGACCTCGCAGATCGTCGGTACCCAGGCGTTCTTCAACGTGCTGGCCGGCGAGCGCTACAAGACCATCACCAACGAAGTGAAGCTGTACCTGCAAGGCGGTTACGGCAAGGCCCCGGGTGTGGTCAACGAGCAGCTGCGCCGCCAGGCCATCGGCAGCGAAGAAGTGATCGACGTGCGCCCGGCCGACCTGCTGAAGCCGGAGATGACCAAGCTGCGTGCCGACATCGGTGCCTTGGCCCGTTGCGAAGAAGACGTGCTGACGTTCGCCATGTTCCCGGACATTGGCCGCAAGTTCCTCGAAGAGCGCGAAGCCGGCACCCTTACCCCGGAAGCGTTGTTGCCAATTCCAGAGGCTGGCGCCGTTTCTGCGCCAGGCGGTGAAGGCGTCCCGACCGAGTTTGTCATCGACGTGCACGGCGAAACCTACCGTGTCGACATTACTGGCGTTGGCGTGAAGGCCGAAGGCAAGCGCCACTTCTACCTGTCGATCGACGGCATGCCGGAAGAAGTGGTGTTCGAGCCACTCAACGAGTTCGTCGGCGGCGGCAGCAAGCGCAAGCAAGCCACCGACCCAGGCCACGTCAGCACCAACATGCCAGGCAACATCGTCGATGTACTGGTCAAGGAAGGTGACGTGGTCAAGGCTGGCCAGGCCGTGCTGATCACCGAAGCCATGAAGATGGAAACCGAAGTGCAGGCGGCCATCGCCGGCAAGGTCGTGGCTATCCATGTGGCCAAGGGCGATCGCGTGACGCCGGGTGAGATCCTGATCGAGATCGAAGGCTGAGATAAGCCTTCATCTACAAGCGGTTAACCTCTGGGGAGCGGATGCTCCCCTTTTTTTGTGCTGGATTTGCCGGCCTCTTCGCGGGTAAACCCGCTCCCACAGGATTTCCACAAGCCTTGAGGTCAGTGGTGAACCTGTGGGAGCGGGTTTAA
Source organism: Pseudomonas sp. YNh (assembly GCF_037993085.1). Classification (NCBI taxonomy): domain Bacteria; kingdom Pseudomonadati; phylum Pseudomonadota; class Gammaproteobacteria; order Pseudomonadales; family Pseudomonadaceae; genus Pseudomonas; species Pseudomonas sp. YNh. Next base: position 26,453 of record NZ_JBBMRJ010000041.1, read on the forward strand.
CCGCGAAGAGGCCAGCTGATCAGCCACATTTGTCAGCTTTTACGGCATGCCTCAAGCGTTTCTACCTGGCCTCCCGGCTGCTGGTTTTCCTCGCTCAACCACCGTTCGAACCCCGCAGCCACTGCTGGCCATTCATCATCGGTGATCGAATACCACGCCGTATCGCGGTTGTGGTCCTTCACCACCAAGTGCTTGCGGAACACCCCTTCGTAGACGAAGCCGAACCGTTGCGCCGCGCGCTTGGAGCGCGCGTTGGCGTTGTTGCACTTCCACTCCAGCCGGCGGTTGCCCAGTTCGAAGCCCAGCTTGCCCAGCAGGTACACCGCCTCGGTGCCCTTGGGTGTGCGCTGCATGGCGGCGCCGAAGGCGATGTGGCCGATTTCGATGCGGCCGTGGTCGGGCACGATCGACATCAGGCTGAGAATGCCCTGGGCCTGGCCGCTGGGGCGGTCGATGACGGTGTAGAACAGCGGGTCGCGCCCCGCGGCGTTGCCCTCCAGCCAACGGTCGAAGGCAGCACGTTCGGCGAACGGGCCATAGGGCAGGTAGTCCCACAGCGCCGGGTCGGCGGTTGGGCCTTGCAGCACTTCCCAGAGGTCGTCGCCATGGCGCGCCGTGTCGAGCTTTTCCAGGCGGATGAAGCGGCCGTCAATAGGCTCGGCCTCGGGCGTTGCAGCGGGTTTCCAGTTCAATACGTCTGTCATGTTCGGCCTACAAGCCTTTGCGGAATTGAATGAAGCCCGAGCGCTCGGCAACCTGCTGATACAGGCTGATGGCGGTGGCATTGGTTTCGTGGGTCAGCCAGTGCACCTTGATGCAGTTGTCGGCCTTGGCTGTGGTGTAGACGTGCTCGATCAGCTGGCGACCAATGCCCAGGCCACGTTGCGAGCTGTCCACGTACAGGTCCTGAAGGTAGCAGGAGTTTTCGATGCTCCAGTTGGAACGATGGTAGATGAAGTTGACCATCCCCACCGCCTTGCCATCGACCCAGGCCAGTGCCGAATGGGTCGGCTCACGTGGGTCGAGCAGGCGCTGCCAGGTGCTGAGGCTGACTTCATCGGCCAACTCGGTTTCATAGAAGTGCAGGTAGGCCTGCCACAGGGCGAGCCAGGCGGCATGGTCTTGGGCGTTGACGGGGCGCAGGGTAACGCTGGGCATGGGCTATTCCTTCACAGTTGGCGCATGTGCGCCGCGAGTTGGTTGTCCAGTTGATCAGGGCTGGCGCTCAGGCCTTCACGCACGCCGGAGATGTCTTGCGCGGAGCGGTTCTGGCTGAGCTTGCGCGCACCTTGCAGGCGGGCGATGGGCAGACGGATACCGACGATGGCGCGGAGCATGCCGTCGATGTAATCAGCCGGGGCATCGGCGACGCTCCATGGTTCGTTGCGGCCTTGTTCGTGGCGCTCGGTCAGGCGGCTGACGATAGTCAGTAACGTTGCTGCGTCGTGGATCACCTCCGCCGGGCCATAGGCGTGTACGGCCAGGTAGTTCCAGGTCGGCACGACCTTGGGGTTATCGGCTTTGCTTGGGTAGTAGCCGGGGCTGACATAGGCATCGGCGCCGGGGAAGACCAGCAGGGCTTCGCCACCTTGTGCCAGGTCCTGCCATTGGCGGTTGGCCCGTGCCAGGTGCGCATAGACGGTGCCAAACTCGCCTTCGCCCGTGTCGAGCAGTACCGGCAGGTGTGTGGCCAACAAGCCTTGCTCCCCTTGGCTGACCAGCACGGCCAGGCGGGTGTCGAGCATGTGCTGGTGCAGGCGGCCGAGGTCGTGCTCCTGGTGGGGTTTGCTGTTGTACATGCTCGGTTTCCTTGTGCAATGGTGCCATCCTAGGCAGGCTATTGGTTCTGGGTAAGAGCCATTACTGCCTGTTTTGATAGGTCCAATGCCATGAGCGATAACCCCCTCGTCTTGCCTTTCGACCCTTCCGGAATCGCCTTGGACCGCCGCCGCGGGCTCAGCCAGCAGCTGTACCAGGCGCTGCGCGCGCGAGTGCTGGACGGCCGTTTGAGCAGCGGTACCCGGCTGCCGGCCACCCGCGAGTTGGCCACCATGCTGTTGCTGTCACGCAACAGCGTGGTGCGGGCTTATGACCAGTTGTACGCCGAGGGCTACATCGAAAGCCGGGTAGGCGATGGCACCTATGTAAGCCGGCTACCAAAACTATCCACACAAGTATCCACAGGGTTATCCCATGGGTTATCAACAGACTTATCCACATTTCCAGTAAAAGACACTGAGGATTTATCCAGCAACCGACGTTCCAGCGGGGCTTTTCAGCGGCTGAAAACCAACCATTTGCCGCCGCCAAGAAGCGGCCAGCCGCGTGCTTTTCGCGTCGGTATTCCCGCATTCGACCTGTTCCCGTTTGACGTCTGGGCCAAGCTGCAGGCGGGTTTCTGGCGTAATCCCAGCCCCGCACAACTGGGTTATGGCGACCCTGCGGGCGAGCCGATGCTGCGCGAACTGATCGCTGCCTACTTGCGTCGCTCGCGTGGGCTGAGTTGCATGGCTGAACAAATTGTGATCACCAGTGGTGCACAGCAGGCCATCAGCCTTTGTGCACAGTTGCTGTTGCAACCTGGCGACGGTGTGGCTGTGGAAAACCCGGGGTATCGGGCGGCTGGCCATGCTTTCGCACTGGCGGGTGGCCGAGTGCTTGGCGTACCGGTGGATGAAGAGGGGATGGACTGCGGCCGGCTCGGTCAGTTGGAGGATTGCCGGCTGGCCTACGTGACGCCTGCTCACCAATACCCGACCGGGGTAACCATGAGCCTGGCGCGTCGCCTGGAACTGCTGGCCTGGGCTGACCGCAACGATGGCTGGATCATCGAGGACGACTACGACGGCGAGTACCGGTACAGCGGCGCGCCTTTGGCTCCGTTGGCGGCACTCGACCGGCACGGGCGGGTACTGTACGTCGGCACCTTCGGCAAGATTGCCTTCCCGGCGCTGCGCCTGGGCTATCTGGTACTCCCACCGCAGTTGGCGCAGGCGTTCAGCCAGGGCAAGGCGCTTGCGGTACGACATTCTGAGGTCAGCAACCAATGCGTGATGGCTGAGTTCATCGCCCGCGGGCACTTTCAGCGGCATATCCGGCGCATGCGCAAGGCAGCGTTGAGCCGACGCAATGTGCTCAAGGCAGGCTGGCCTGTGGATATTCCAGGTTTGGGCGCCATGCCGGCAGTGGCGGCCGGGCTGCACGTGAAGGTTGATGTGGATAACTTTGCGCGGGAGCAGGCACTGGTGGCCAAGGCTGAAGCGGTGGGTGTGGAGGTTACGCCGCTGAGTAATTTCTGGTTGGCGGACAGCGAGGTGCCTGTGGATAAGCGGGCAGGGCTGGTGCTGGGCTTTGCAGCGGTTCCGGAGGTGGAGATTGCCGAGGCGCTGATGAAACTGCGCAAGGCCTGGAGAAGGTGAATGGGGCCGCTGTGCGGCCCTTCGCGGGCGCGCCCGCTCCCACAGAGTCCGCGTGGCATGCGAGCAATGTGGGAGCGGGCATGCCCGCGAAGCAGGCGACTCAGGTGCCGGACTTGATCCGCGTCCAGGCCCGGGTCCTGGCACGCTCGGCATCCCGCGCAAGGGGCTTGAGGGTATACAGCTTGGCCATCGCCTCCGCCGTCGGGTACAGGTTGGGGTTGTTGCGAATCGCCGGGTTCACCTTGCCGGTCGCATCCTTGTTCGGGTTGGGGTACCCGACAAAGTCGCTGATCGGCGCAATCACCTCTGGCCGCAGCAGGTAATTGATGAACGTATGGGCATCTTCCGGGTTGGCCGCATTCTTCGGAATCGCCAGCATGTCGAACCAGATCGGCGCGCCTTCCTTGGGCAGGCGCATGTCCACTACCACGTCGTTCTTGGCTTCGCGGGCGCGGTTGGCGGCCTGTGAGAAGCTGCCGCTGTAGCCCACCGCCACGCAGATATCGCCATTGGCGATGTCTGCCATGTACTTCGAGGAGTGGAAGTAGGTGATGTACGGGCGAATCTTCAGCATCAGTGCCTCAGCCTTCTTGTAGTCGGCCGGTTTGTCACTGTTCGGTGGCAAGCCCAGGTACTGCAGGGCCAGCGGCAGAATTTCCGAAGGCGAGTCGAGCAGGGCCACGCCGCACTGCTTGAGCTTGGCGATGTTCTCTTCCTTGAAGATCAGGTCCCAGCTGTCTACCGGCGCATTGTCGCCGAGCGCCGCCTTGACCTTGGCCGGGTTGAAGCCGATCAGCACGGTGCCGTACATGTACGGCACCGCAAACTTGTTGCCCGGGTCGTTGGCCTCGATCAGCTTCATCAGTGCCGGGTCCAGGTGTTGCCAGTTCGGCAGCTTGCTGCGGTCCAGCGGCTGGAATACCCCGGCCTCGATCTGCTTGGCGAGGAACACGTTGGACGGCACCACCACGTCATAGCCGGAGTTGCCGGTGAGCAGCTTGGCCTCCAGCGCTTCGTTGGTGTCGAAGATGTCGTAGATCAGTTTGACGCCGCTGTCCTTCTGGAAGTCGGTCAAGGTCTGCGGGGTGATGTAATCGAACCAGTTATACACACGCAAGGTGCGCTGCTCGGCCTGGGCTTGCAGGGCACCGGTGAACAGGGTGGCAGCGATGAACGGGGCGAGCAGACGCTTGAGTCGGACCATTACCGGGCTCCTGGCTGGGCGCGCTGGAAGCCTTCCAGCACATTGACCGCGTTGATACCGATTTCTTCCACAGCGTAGCCGCCTTCCATCACGAACAGGGTCGGCTTGCCGAGCTGGGCGATGCGCTTGCCCATTTCCAGGTAATCGGGGCTGTCGAGCTTGAACTGGGAGATGGGGTCGTCCTTGAAGGTGTCCACGCCCAGCGAAATGACCAGTACATCGGCGTCATAGCGGGCGATGCGCTGGCAGGCGTCTTCCAGGGCGGCGTTCCAGGCGGCCCAATCGCTACCGGCCGGCAATGGGTAATTGATGTTGCAGCCCTCGCCGGCACCCTCGCCGGTTTCGTCTGCATAACCGAGGAAGAACGGAAATTCATCCTGTGGGTCACCGTGGATCGAGGCGAAGAACACGTCGTCGCGGCTGTAGAAGATGTCCTGGGTGCCGTTGCCGTGGTGGTAGTCGACGTCGAGGATGGCGACTTTGCGCTTGCCCTGGTCGAGGAACGCCTGAGCGGCGATGGCAGCGTTGTTCAGGTAGCAGTAGCCGCCCATCACTTCACCTGCGGCGTGGTGCCCTGGCGGACGGCACAGCGCGAACGCCGAATGGGCGCCTTGCTGGATTGCTGCCTGGGCGGTAAGGGCGACTTGGGCAGCGCTGTAGGCCGCTTGCCAGGTGCCAGCGGTGATCGGCGCACCGGCATCGAAGCTGTAATAGCCCAGCTCACCGTGCAGGCCAGTGGGTTTTACCTGGCGCAGGGTGCGAGCAGGCCAGGTGAACGGCAGCAGGTCGCCTTCCTGGCCCAGTGCAGCCCAGCGGGCCCAGGCGCCTTCGAAGAAGTTCAGGTAGTCGGCGCTGTGGATGCGCAGCAACGGCGCACGGCCGAAGTCGGTCGGGCCCTGGACGTCGCCGAGGTTGCGCTTTTTCACCTGGTCGAGCACATGGTCGGCGCGCGAAGGCATTTCGAAGCAGGGCATCAGCTTGCCGTCGATCAGCTCGCAGCGGCCATGGTGCAGGCGGTGGTCATCGGAATAGATCGTCAGCATTGTTGTTCTCCGGTGGGTACTGGCGTGGGTCCATTGTCAGCGGCGGGTCAGTAGCGGAGAACGACGCAAATGGCCAAAAGGGGATCGATGTGGCCAAGGTTGATTAGCCTGTGCTGGCCCTATCGCCGGCAAGCCAGCTCCCACAAGTACCGCACAGGCCTTGAATGCAGCGCAGTACCTGTGGGAGCCGGCTTGCCGGCGATAGGGCCGGAACAGGTCAACCGCGGAAGTGGCTGGGCGCCACACCGCTCCAGCGCTGGAAGGCATGGCGGAAACTGGCCGTCTCGCTGAACCCCAACGTTTCGGCAATACGGTAGATGGGCATCTGCTCATCGGCCAGCAACTGCTTGGCGCGCTCGAACCTGAGCTCGTCCAGCAGCTGTTGATAACTGCTGCCCAGCGCCTGCAAATGCCGGCGCAAGGTGCGCGAGGAGCAGTTCATCTGCCGTGCCAGGCCTTCCAGCCCAGGCGCGGCATCCAGTTGCTGTGCCAGCAGCTGGCGAATCCGCCCCAGCCAGGCCTGACGGCCGGTGAACTCAAGGTTCAGGCGCCGGCAGCGCTCGCTCATGGCTTGGTGGGTAATCGGGTCGGCCAGCGGCAGGGGCGTATCCAGCCAGCGCCGCTCGAAGGCAAAGGCATTGTCCTCGGCGGCGAAACCGACGGGGCACTGGAATGCACCGGCATAGCGCGCGTGATAGCCGGGCCGTGGGTGCTCGAAGCGGGCGGCCAGCAATGGTAGCGTGCGGCCAAGCAGGTCGTCGCAAATGACTTTCAGCGACACCATGCAGAATTCTGCGTTGAAAGCGCTCAGCGCCGGGCTGTCGTGGTAATCGCTGGCGCTGAACCAGACCCGCTGGCCATCGTCGATCAACCGCAGCTTGAAGACTGTTCCCAGCAGTGCCGGATATTGCAGCGCCAGGCGCAAGGCGTCACCCAAAGTGGCACTGGAGAGCAGGGCGTAACCCAGCATGCCGTAGCACGACACGTGCATGCGGCGGCCCAGTTCCAGGCCGATGTCCTCGCGCCGGGCTACGGCGTTGGCGCACACCTGCAGTTCCTGCTGGGTGGTGATGCGTGCATCGGCGTGCCCCAGGTCTGCCGGGCCAATGCCGCTGCCGGCCAGCAGCGCCGAAGCCTCGCAACCGTCTGCCTGGAAGACGTTGAGGATCAGCGAAACTGCGTTGAGGGTGGTCAGGTGGCTGTGCAGCATGCTGGGTAATCCCGGGGGGCTGGGACGCATTATGGAGCAAGTTGTGTGCCGATATCCCGGTGCCGCTTGCGACCCCACCATCTCTCAGGCAAAAAAAAAGGCCCGAAGCAATCGCTCGGGCCTTGAAAGGTTGAGAGGTGTCTAGTCCCTTAACCTGGTGAGACTGTTTGCAGCGGCCGGGTTACGCCTTCAGCGGAACCAGACGTGGAGCGATCATGTTTTCCGGACGCAGGATGTCGTTGAGCATCTCTTCATCCAGCAGCTTCTCTTCGCGCACCAGTTCCAGTACGCCGCGGCCGGTTTCCAGGGCAACGCGGGCGATACGGGTGGCGTTTTCGTAGCCGATGTACGGGTTCAGGGCGGTGACCAGGCCGATCGAGTGTTCGACCAGTTCACGGCAGCGCTGTTCGTTGGCAGTGATGCCGACGATGCAGTGCTCGCGCAGCATGTCCATGGCGCGTTGCAGCAGGCGGATCGAGTCGAAGATCTTGTAGGCGATCAGCGGCTCCATCACGTTCAGCTGCAGCTGGCCACCTTCGGCGGCGACGGTCAGGGCCAGGTCGTTGCCCATGATGGCGAAGGCGACTTGGTTGACGGCTTCCGGGATAACCGGGTTGACCTTGCCTGGCATGATCGAGCTGCCTGGCTGACGCGCTGGCAGGTTGATCTCGTTGATGCCGGTGCGCGGGCCGCTGGACAGCAGGCGCAGGTCGTTGCAGATCTTCGACAGCTTGACCGCGGTACGCTTGAGCATGCCGGAGAACAGCACGAAGGCGCCCATGTCGGAGGTGGCTTCGATCAGGTCGGCAGCCGGTACCAGCGGCTGGCCGCTGATGGTTGCCAGGCGCTGTACGGCGAGCATCTGGTAGCCCGGGTCGGCGTTGATGCCGGTACCAATGGCAGTACCACCCAGGTTGATTTCGGTCAGCAGCTCAGGCGCCAGCGAACGCAGACGGTTGAGGTCTTCGGTCATGGTGGTGGCGAAGGCGCGGAATTCCTGGCCCAGGGTCATCGGCACGGCGTCCTGCAGCTGGGTACGGCCCATCTTCAGTACGTGGTCGAACTCTTTACCTTTGGCAGCGAAGGCCTGGATCAGGCTGTCGAGGCTGGCCAGCAGGGCATCGTGACCCAGCAGCAGGCCCAGACGGATAGCGGTCGGGTAGGCGTCGTTGGTCGACTGCGCCATGTTCACATCGTTGTTCGGGTGCAGGTACTGGTACTCACCCTTCTGGTGGCCCATGGCCTCCAGCGCGATGTTGGCGATGACTTCGTTGGCGTTCATGTTGGTAGAAGTACCAGCACCGCCTTGAATCATGTCCACCACGAACTGCTCGTGGTAGTCGCCCTTGATCAGTCGTGCGCAGGCTGCGCTGATCGCGGCGTGCTTGGCATCGCTCAAGTGCCCCAGCTCACGGTTGGCGTCAGCAGCTGCCTGCTTGACCATCGCCAGGCCGACTACCAGTTTCGGGTAGTGCGACAGCGGAACGCCGGAGAGGTGGAAGTTGTTGGCAGCGCGCAGGGTCTGGATGCCGTAGTAGGCATCAGCAGGAACTTCAAGGGTACCCAACAGATCTTTTTCGACGCGGAACGATGCAGCGGAGGACATGATGTATATCATCTCGATATTGACCCGGCACATGCCGGAATGGCGCCAATCCTAGGCCTGAAGGTGATTTTGCGGCCAATGCTGTTGCACGCTAACCTATGCACAAACGGCATAGTGTTTCATGTGACGCCAATTGACATTCGAGCGTGTTCCATTTTGGTGCACGCCGGGAGATGTGCTTCGTGAACCTTGAAAGCAAATGGCTGGAAGATTTCAGTGCGCTGGCTTCTACCCGCAGTTTTTCCCAGGCCGCAGAGCGGCGTTTCGTCACCCAACCGGCCTTCAGCCGGCGTATTCGCAGCCTCGAAGCGGCGTTGGGGCTGCAACTGGTGAATCGTTCCCGCACGCCCATCGAACTGACAGAGGCCGGCCAGCTTTTTCTCGTCACGGCGCGCACTGTTGTCGACCAGTTAAGCGAAATTCTCCGCCATTTGCATCATCTTGAGGGCGGGCAGGGCGAGGTGGTGCAGGTGGCTGCGGCACACTCCCTGGCGTCGGGCTTCTTCCCCCGGTGGGTGGCCCAGTTGCGCAACGACGGTTTGAACATCGCCACCCGCCTGGTTGCGACTAACGTCGGAGATGCCGTGCATGCATTACGTGAAGGTGGCTGCGACCTGATGCTGGCCTTCTATGACCCGGACGCGGCCCTGCAGATGGATGCCGAGATCTTCCCGTCGTTGCACATGGGCAACACCGAAATGTTGCCGGTGTGCGCCGTGGATGGCGAGGGCAAGCCGTTGTTCGACCTGGAAGGTGAGGGCAGCGTGCCGTTGTTGGCCTATACCGCTGGCGCCTTCCTGGGCCGGTCGGTCAATTTGCTGCTGCGCCAGCGCAACCTGCGCTATACCACGGTCTATGAAACCGCCATGGCCGACAGCCTCAAGAGCATGGCGCTTGAGGGCATGGGTATTGCCTGGGTACCGCGCCTGTCGATGCGTGGCGAGCTGGAACGGGGCGAGCTGGCCGTCTGCGGCGGCAGCCAGTGGCACGTGCCACTGGAAATTCGCCTGTACCGCTGCGCCCTGGTGCGCAAGGCCAACGTCAGGCTGTTGTGGCGCAAGCTCGAGGGTACGGCCACGGTTGACCCAAAAGTCAGCCAAAGCCCCGAAAAATAAGGCCCGACAGTTGGTCGCCGGGGTGCCTTAAACGCACCACCTTACGGTATACTGCGCGGCCTTTCGACCGGATGCGTCCGGTCCAGATCAGCAAACAAGCCACGCCGGTCGTCCCGCGTGGCTTGTTGTTTTTTGACGCGCCCGCGGGCGCACAAGCGAAGAGGCTCGACGATGAGTGCACTGGTTGGCGTGATCATGGGCTCCAAGTCCGATTGGTCCACCCTTAGCCACACCGCCGATATGCTGGAAAAACTCGGCATTCCCTACGAAGTGAAGGTGGTTTCTGCCCACCGCACCCCGGATCTGCTGTTCCAGTATGCCGAGGAGGCCGAAGGCCGCGGCATCGAGGTGATCATCGCCGGTGCCGGTGGCGCAGCCCACCTGCCAGGCATGTGCGCCGCCAAGACCCACCTGCCGGTGCTGGGCGTGCCGGTGCAGTCGTCGATGCTGTCGGGTGTCGATTCGCTGCTGTCGATCGTGCAGATGCCAGCCGGCGTGCCGGTTGCCACGCTGGCCATCGGCCGTGCCGGTGCGATCAACGCTGCGCTGCTGTCGGCCAGCATCCTGGGCGCCAAGTACCCGCAGTACCACGCGGCGCTCAAGCAGTTCCGCACGGAACAGACCGACACTGTGCTGGACAACCCAGACCCGCGCCAGGCTTGAGGCTCAACCCATGAAGATCGGTGTAATCGGTGGCGGCCAGCTGGGCCGCATGCTGGCCCTGGCGGGCACCCCGCTGGGCATGAACTTCGCTTTCCTCGACCCGGCACCGGACGCTTGTGCCGCGCCGTTGGGCGAGCACCTGCGTGCCGACTACGGCGACCAGGACCACCTGCGCCAGCTGGCCGACGAAGTCGACCTGGTCACCTTCGAGTTCGAAAGCGTCCCGGCCGAGACCGTGGCCTTCCTCTCGCAGTTCGTGCCGGTGTACCCCAGCGCCGAAGCGCTGCGCATCGCCCGCGACCGTCTGTTTGAAAAGAGCATGTTCCGCGACCTGGGTATCCCGACCCCGGCCTTCGCCGACATCCTCTCCCAGGCAGACCTGGACGCTGCGGTAGCCAGCATCGGCCTGCCGGCCGTGCTGAAAACCCGCACCCTGGGTTACGACGGCAAGGGCCAGAAGGTGCTGCGCACGCCAGAAGACGTGGTAGGCACCTTCGCCGAGCTGGGCAGCGTGCCGTGCCTGCTGGAAGGCTTCGTACCGTTTACCGGCGAAGTGTCGCTGGTGGCCGTGCGTGCCCGTGATGGCGAAACCCGCTTTTACCCGCTGGTGCACAACACCCACGAAAGCGGCATCCTGCGCCTGTCGGTTGCCAGCCAGGCGCACCCGCTGCAGGCCCTGGCCGAAGACTACGTGGGCCGTGTGCTGCAGAAGCTGGACTACGTCGGCGTCATGGCCTTCGAGTTCTTCGAGGTTGACGGTGGCCTGAAGGCCAACGAAATCGCCCCGCGCGTGCACAATTCCGGGCACTGGACCATTGAAGGCGCCGAGTGCAGCCAGTTCGAGAACCACCTGCGCGCCGTTGCCGGCCTGCCGCTGGGCTCGACCGCCAAGGTGGGCGAGAGCGCGATGCTCAACTTCATCGGTGAAGTGCCGGCCGTGGACAAGGTTGTCGCCATCGGCGACTGCCACCTGCACCACTACGGCAAGGCCTTCAAGGTCGGCCGCAAGGTTGGCCACGCCACCCTGCGCTGCCATGACATGGCCACCCTCGAGCGCAAGATTGCCGAAGTAGAGGCTCTGATCAGCAACTGATCGGGCTGTAAATCGAACTTCTGCAAGCGGCTTGCCCTCTGAACATGGCAACAAGCCAAAGCCCGTCTAGGCTTTGGCTTGTTCCATATTCACTGCAGAGGGATTGCCATGGGCATCATTGGAACCATCTTCATCGGCCTCATCGTCGGCCTGCTGGCCCGCTTCATCAAGCCGGGCGACGACAGCATGGGCTGGATCATGACCATCCTGCTGGGCATCGCCGGCTCCTTGTTGGCTACTTATGGCGGCCAGGCCCTGGGCATCTACCAGGCCGGGCAGGCGGCGGGCTTCCTTGGCGCGCTGGTCGGCGCCGTGGTCCTTCTGGTGATCTACGGATTCATCAAGAAACGCTGAATACTGGTTAGAATGCCCGGCAATTCATTCGAGTTGCCGAGCATTGCCATGCGAGCCTTTTTCCTCGTCCCCCTATTGTTGGCCAGTACCCTGGCCCATGCCGAATTGCCTGAAACCGACTGGCTGGAGCTGATGCCCAAGTCGGACCAGAAGGCGCTCGAGCAAATGCCCGAAATCGACCACAACTCGCCGGAAGCCATGGGCACCTTTACCGACAAGGGCGGGCTGAAGCAGAGCAAGGGCCTGCCAGCGGTGATGTATTCGACCAAGACCGTGGCGGCCATGAACGGCAAGGACATTCGCCTGGGCGGCTACCCGGTGCCACTGGAAAGCGACGCCAAGGGCAACAGCACGCTGTTCTTCCTGGTGCCTTACCCAGGCGCGTGCATCCATGTGCCGCCTCCGCCGCCCAACCAGCTGGTGCTGGTGCGCTACCCGAAAGGGTTGAAGATCGATGATATCTACACACCGCTGTGGGTCAGCGGCAAGCTGAAGGTGGAAAAGGTCAGCAATGACCTGGCCGATGCGGCCTATGCGCTGGATGCGGGGAAGGTGAGGGTGGTGGAAGACGCAGACCTCTGACACCTGGCCCGGCCTCTTCGCGGGCTTGCCCGCTTGTATGGTTAGACTTGAAGGGGTGGTGGGACTAAATGCCCGATTCTGACTGTTCA
>NZ_JBBMRJ010000042.1:0-28133 GCF_037993085.1 Pseudomonas sp. YNh
CAGCTTCACGCCCCGCAAGCCACGTCGCATGAGGCTGCGCAGGAAGTCTGTCCAGAACGGCTCAGCCTCTGAAGGCCCAACCCGCATGCCCAGGACTTCGCGGCCACCGTCGGTGTTCACGGCCACGGCGATTATTACGGCGACCGAGACGATGCGTCCGGCCTCCCGCACTTTGACGTAGGTGGCATCGATCCAGAGATAGGGCCAGTCGCCCTCAAGCGGGCGGTCAAGGAAGGCGTGAACGCGCTCATCGATCTCACCGGCTAGCCGTGAGACCTGGCTTTTAGAGATACCGGTCATGCCCATGGCCTTGACCAGCTCGTCCACCGAACGCGTTGAAACGCCTTGGATGTAGGCCTCCTGGATGACTGCCGCCATGGCTTTCTCAGCGGTGCGTCGAGGTTCAAGGAAACCAGGGAAATAGCTGCCTTGGCGCAGCTTGGGAATCTTAAGGTCGACGTCGCCTGCGCGGGTTTGCCAAAGACGATCGCGGTAGCCATTACGGCTATTTGTCCGGTCTGGGCTTTTGACATCGAAGCCCGCGCCGCACAGGCCTTCGACGTCAAACTCCATCATGCGCTGGGCAACGAACTGGATCATTTGCTTGAGCAGATCAGCATCTGCCCCTTTCTCAACCAACTCGGTCAATGCGATAGTGGGCTTGGTCATCGTGGTTTCTCTGGTGAGTGTTTGGTCTTCGCAAACTCAACGTTAGCCAAGAACCACGATGACCATCCTCTTTCGCCCGCAGGGCGCCTTCGACTGGTTCAGTTACACCACTTCCCGGGACACGATCAGGCTTCCGGTTTCGCGTACCTTTCTGACCATTTCATTTACTTTATCATACTGCATTTTAAACATGCCCTTTCGCGGGACATCCAACCCATATACAGCCCCGGCCATATAGGCACGCTTAGCATTTTGCATAGATCGATACAGAACGAACGACTTAATAGGAGCCATATCATCAATGCTTAGTTTATTTATGCGCGCCTTATCAAATTCTACTTTTAAGCCTTGGTCAAGCTTGGCAACCTTGACCTCCCCCCACTCCCCCCCCCAGCAGACGTAATTTGTCTCTTGACCTCAAACCTGTTACTTCTACGAACCTTGAATCTTACAACTTCACGCTCAATGCCTTGTCCCAGAATCGGCCATTGTCATCTACACGATTAATCGGGTCTCCGGAACAATAGCCATAAGCGTTCAGACCTCCTAAATCAAACGGGCTCAGGCTATCGGGTGACAAGAAACGCATCATCCTCGGGCTGTAGCTACGATAACCGTTGCCCAGCAGATAACAACTGGACAATGCGTCGAAGTAACACCCTGAAAAGCCGATGAGGCCGACTGTTTCAGCAGCAAATTCATGAACGCCGTAGACGTTATAGCTTTTTCCATGAACCCCGACTGGCCCCATGCCCCCAAAAACTTAAGCCTGCTTATCCCCCCAGGCCATGTAGCTACTAGCGCCCCGCTCTACCAGCACTTCTCTATCATGGCGAATGACCTGCCGAACGCCATCCTCCGACTTCAGGCTATGCACTTTTCCTGCGCAATAGAATAGCTTCACTCTTAGCCCTCGCACCTGAGTTCATTTACTGCTGCACTAGTATTGGCAGATCAGACTCAGGCCACAACTGGCAGAACTAACAGGTACACGTGACCATGCGAAGCTATCCGAGGACAGCGATTTTTATCTATGCAGGAAGATGCAAGAGGGCGTTTTCTGGGAGCGCTTTTGCGTAGAGAAAGGGGCGCGGAGCGCCCCGTACGGCATTATTTCTGAACAGCAGCGAACGCTTCGGCAACCTGTTGCAGGTTGGCCGGGCGCAGACCGGACATGCACACGCGGCCACTGTCGATCAGGTACACGCCAAACTCGTCACGCAGGCGGCGCACTTGCTCGACGCTGAAGCCGGTGTAGCTGAACATGCCACGCTGGCGCAGGAAGAACTGGAAGTCCTGGCCTGGCAGCAGCACGGCCAGGGCATCGACCAGCGCCTGACGCATGTCGAGGATACGCTTGCGCATCACTTCGACTTCCTCGGCCCACTGGGCATTGAGGGCTGCATCGCTGAGCACGCCTGCAACCAGCTGGGCGCCAAAATTGGGCGGGCTGGAGTAGTTGCGGCGCACGGTTGCCTTGAGCTGGCCCAGCACGCTCTGGGCAGTGGCGTCATCGTCGCAGACCACCGACAGCCCCCCTACCCGCTCGCCGTACAGCGAGAAGATCTTCGAGAACGAGTTGCTGACCAGGCACGGTACACCGGCGCGGGCCATTTCGCGGATGGCGTAGGCGTCTTCCACCAGGCCTTCGGCGAAGCCTTGGTAGGCGATGTCGAGGAACGGAATCAGCTGGCGTGCCTTGACCACTTCGACCACTTGTTGCCACTGGTTTTGCGTAAGGTCGGCACCGGTGGGGTTATGGCAGCACGGGTGCAGCAGTACCACGCTGTTGGCCGGCAGGGTCTGCAGGGTAGCCAGCATGCCGTCGAAGTCCACGCCACGGGTGGCCTGGTCAAAATACGGGTAGGTGTGCACCTTGAAGCCGGCGCCTTCGAAGATGGCGCGGTGGTTGTCCCAGGTCGGGTTGCTGACCCAGACTTCGGCCTGCGGGAAGTAGCGCTTGAGGAAGTCGGCACCGACTTTCAGGGCGCCGGAGCCACCCACAGTCTGCACAGTGGCCACGCGACCGCCGGTCACGGCCGGGTGATCGGCACCGAACAGCAGCGCCTGGATGGCCTGGCGGTAGCTGGCCAGGCCTTCCATCGGCAGGTAAAGGGACGCTTCGTGGTCCTGGCCGGCAATGCGTTTTTCCACCGCATCCACAGCCGCCAGTTGCGGTACTACGCCAGCCTCATCGTAATACAGGCCGATACTCAGGTTGACCTTGTCGGCGCGCGGGTCGGCCTTGAAGGTTTCCATCAGCGAGAGGATCGGGTCGCCGGCATAGGCATCGACATGTTTGAACACAGCGTGCAGCTCCTTGGATCAGGACAGTTCGAAAAGGCAGACCTGAGCATACCCGGAGTGTGGGCTCAGGAACATCCACTATTGTGCAAGGTTGTCTATGCAACATTGCATGGCTTGGATTTGTGCTGGATTCTTCGCGGGTAAACCCGCTCCCACACAGATACCACTGCCCTTGGAACCTGTGCAGTACCTGTGGGAGCGGGTTTACCCGCGAAGAGGCCGGGTCAGCCAAGCAGCGCTTTCAGCCCCTGCAGCTCCTGCTCGGTTAGCGCCACCCCCTCCTCCTCGGCCACCTCGCGCTCACGATAGCGCCGCTCACCCGGCATACGCGTCAGGCCCACCGCCTGCATCTGCTCCACCAGTTCGCGGCTGCGCTGGGCAAATTGCTCGCCTTCTGCCTTGCCGGGGTCGATGACGATAAGCAGCTGCCCGGTCCAGGGTGTCTTCGCCCCCGGGTGGCCCGACCAGTCGAATTCCCAGGAGAAATTACCCCCGGTCAGCGCCGCCGCCAGCAACTCGACCATCATCGACAACGCCGAACCCTTGTGCCCGCCAAACGGCAGCAAGGCGCCGCCTTCGAGAATGGCCAAGGGGTCGGTGGTCGGTTCGCCATTGGCGTCCACGCCCATGCCTTCCGGCAGTTGCTGGCCGGCACGCGCGGCAATCTGTACGTCACCGTGGGCCATGGCGCTGGTGGCCATGTCGAAGACGATCGGATCGTGTTCGGCACATGGCGCCGCAAAAGCGATGGGGTTGGTACCGAACAGGGGCTTGCGTGCGCCATGCGGCACCACGCAGGTCATGCTGTTGACCACGCTCAGGGCCACCAGGCCCTCGTCGGCGAACGGTTCTACATCCGGCCACAGCGCGGCGAAGTGGTGCGAGTTGTGGATCGCCAGCACGGCAATACCCGCGTTGCGCGCTTTGGCTACCAACAGCTCACGGGCCGCTGCCAACGCCGGCTGGGCAAAGCCGCCCGCTGCATCGACACGTACATAACCGGCCGCTACGTCGCTGACCTTCGGTGTGGCCTGGCCATCGACCCAACCGCTGGCCAACGTCGAGACGTAGCCAGGCATACGGAATACGCCGTGGCTGTGAGCACCATCGCGCTGGGCGCTGGCGCAGTTGTAAGCCAGCACCCGGGCCACGCTCTCGCTGCAGTCATGGCGCTGAAAAATGGCCTGCAACAGACCCTGCAGCTCGGTAAAAGGCATACGCACGACGGTGCTGGTGGAAGGTGCGGACATCTGAAGCTCCTTGTTGGTATTGGAATGGCTACAGCGTTGCAACGACAAAAACTTTCCGACATGTGACAGCAATCTGTCAAATGTTGACTTGATGACAGAAAACATTCATTTTCTTCCCAAGCCTTACCCCTGGAGCCGCAGCATGAGCCAACCGATCAAGCAACGCCTGGAAAACAGCCTCGAAGGGGCCGCTGCCTCGGGCCGCAAGATCGCCACCTACATGCTCGCCAACCTGCACGAACTGCCGTTCCAGACCTCGGCCAGCATTGCCGCCAAGCTGGGCGTCAGCGAATCGAGCGTCGGGCGCTTCTGCCGCTCACTCGGTTATGCCCACCTCAAGGCGCTTAAGCAAGACCTGCAGAACGACCTGGGCGACGGCCCATGGCTGGTGGGCGACCGCCTGCAAGATTACCGCCAGAACCAGGACGCCAGTGACAACGCCGGCAGCCTGGAGCTGGAAATCGCCGCCTTGATGCGTGTGCACGAGTACCGCCAAAGCCCCACCTGGCACAGCGTAGCGCAACGCCTGGCGAGCAAGCCGCGGGTGTTCATCGCCGGTTTCCAGACCGAGCGCGGCATCGCCATGTGCATGAGCCACCTGCTGCAGTACCTGCGCGATGGCGTGCAACTGGTGGACATCAGCGCCGGGCACTTCGGCGAGGTGCTGCTGGGCCGTGCCGAAGACAGCGCCCTGGTGGTGTTCGAGGCGCGCCGTTATTCCCGCCACGCCCTGCTGCTGTGCCAGAAGGCACGCGAGGCGGGCATTGCGGTCACCCTGGTGACCGACACCTTCTGTGACTGGGCCGATGCCAACGCCGACGAGGTGTTCCGCATCCCCACCGAGTTCAATCTGTTCTGGGAATCCACCTCGACGATGCTGTCGTGGGTACACCTGATGGTCAACGAGGTCTGCAAGAAACTCGGGCCTGATGTTGAAAAACGCTTGGAAGCGACTGCCGCTCTACATAACGAATTCGTCGGCTACACCTCGTGGCCGACGGGCAAACAACAATAGCAAGAGTGCAATGAGGTGCGAGATGAACAAGACCATGGCCTTGGTGGGTGCGTGTGCCCTGCTGCTGACGGGCGCCGCCAGTGCCGAAACCCTGCGCTTCGCCACCGAGGGTGCCTACCCGCCCTTCAACTATGTAGACGCCGATAACAAGCTGCACGGCTTCGATATCGACATCACCCATGCCCTGTGCGAACAGATGAAAGTCGAGTGCACGCTGGTGGCCCAGGACTGGGAAGGCATCATCCCCGCCCTGATGGCGCGCAAGTACGACGCCGTCGTCGCGTCGATGATCAATACCGAAGAGCGCCGCAAGAAAATCGCCTTCACCGACCACTACTACCGCACCCCGCTGACCGTCGCAGTCGCCAAGGACAGCAAGATCGACAGCGCCCAGACCGACTTCGTCGGCTACACCGTCGGTGCCCAGTCGTCGTCCACCCAGGCTATTTACGCCGAAGACGTGTATGGCAAGGCCGGGGCCGATGTGAAGCTGTACCCGACCATGGATGAAGCCAACGCCGACTTGGCCGCCGGGCGCCTGGACGGGGTAATTGCCGATAAATTCCCGCTGCACGAGTGGATGACCAAGAACGGCGGGGATTGCTGCAAGATCCTCGGCGACGTGGCCGACACCAAGGCCGATGCCGCCATTGCCGTGCGCAAGGACGACGAAGCCCTGCGCCAGCGCCTGAACACCGCGCTGCAACAGATCGTGGCCAACGGCACGTACCAGAAGATCGCCAGCAAGTACTTCGCTTTCGATATCTACAACTGACCTTAGAGCCCGGCTCGCCTGATCCGGCCCTATCGCCGGCAAGCCAGCTCCCACATAACCGCACAAGGCCTGACAGATGTGCAGTCTCTTGTGGGAGCTGGCTTGCCGGCGATGAGGCCGGTAAGGTCAACACAAGGTGTTCGTCATGCTCGATCAATTGTCCTTGCTGTCCTTCGCCAGCGGAGGCTGGGGCCAGGCGCTGCTGGCCGGCGCCCTGGTGACTGTTTCACTGGCACTGGCCTGCCTGCCCATCGGTCTGCCGCTGGGCCTGCTGGTAGCGCTGGCAGCGCGCTCGCGCAAGCGCCTGCCACGGGCCTGGGCCACCACATTCTCTACGGTGTTCCGCGGCCTGCCCGAACTGCTGACACTGCTGATCATCTATTACGGCTGCCAGATCGCCGCGCAGAAAATCCTCGCGGCCATGGGCTATCAGGGTGAATTCCTGATCAACACCTTCCTCGCCGCGATGATCGCCTTCAGCCTGGTGTTCGCCGCGTTCTCAAGCGAGATCTGGCTGGCCGCCTTCAAGACCCTGCCCAAGGGCCAGCTGGAGGCCTGCTCGGCATTGGGCCTGAGCAAGCGCACCGCCTTCTTCAAGGTGCTGCTGCCACAACTGACCCGCATCGCACTGCCCGGCCTGTCGAACAACTGGCTGTCGCTGCTCAAGGACACTTCGCTGGTGTCGACCATTTCGCTGGTCGACCTGATGCGCCAGACCAACCTGGCCGTCAGCGTGACCAAGGAGCCGATGTTCTTCTATGGTGTCGCCTGCCTGGGTTACCTGCTGTTCGCAGCGCTTTCCGGGCGCGTGTTCGCCTTCATCGAACGGCGCAGTAACCGCCACCTGCTAGGAGCACGGGCATGAGCTTTGAACAACTGCTGGCACTGGTGGTGGACCCCGACCTGCTGGAACGCTACGGCCCGCGCTTCCTCGACGGCCTGCTGGTAACCGCCAAACTGGTGGCCATTTCCTTCACCCTGGGCGCCGTACTCGGCCTGTTGCTAGCCCTGGCGCGCATGTCGCGCAGCCTGCTGCTGCAGCGCATGGCCGCCGGCTACGTGTACTTCTTCCGCGGCTCGCCGCTGCTGGCCCAGCTGTTCCTGCTGTACTACGGCCTGGGTTCGCTCAAGGGCTTCTGGCAGGACGTCGGCCTGTGGTGGTTTTTCCGCGAAGCGTGGTTCTGCACCTTGCTGGCCTTCACCCTGAACACCGCTGCCTACCAGGCGGAGATCTTCCGCGGCAGCCTGATGGCCGTCGCGCCGGGGCAGCATGAGGCGGCGCGGGCACTGAACCTGAAGCGCTCGACCACCTTTTTCAAGGTGATTCTGCCGCAGTCGTTGCTGGTGGCCATCGGCCCGCTGGGCAACGAACTGATCCTGATGATCAAGGCCAGCGCAATTGCCTCGCTGGTGACCATCTACGACCTGATGGGCGTAACCAAACTGGCGTTCTCGCGCAGTTTCGACTTCCAGATCTACCTGTGGGCCGCCGTGCTCTACCTGGTGATCGTCGAACTGGTACGGCGCCTGCTGAAACACCTGGAAGGCCGCCTGGGCCGCCACCTGAACTGACCGAAGGATACGTTCCATGCATTGCCAGACCCTTGTCCTCGGCGCCGGCATCGTCGGCGTCAGCACCGCCCTGCACCTGCAGGCCCGCGGGCGCCAGGTCGTCCTGATCGACCGCGATGAACCCGGCAGCGGCACCAGCCACGGCAACGCCGGGCTGATCGAGCGCTCCAGCGTCATCCCATACGCCTTTCCCCGGCAGTTCGGCGCATTGTTGCGCTACGGCCTGAACCGCCAGCCCGACGTGCGCTACAGCCTCGCACACCTGCCCAAGGCCGCGCCGTGGCTGTGGCGCTACTGGCGCCAGTCGGCCCCCGGGCGCCTGGCCGGGGCCGCCGCCGACATGCTGCCGCTGGTGCAGCGCTGCGTCGAAGAACACGACGCGCTGATCAAAGCCGCCGGCCTTGAAGGGCTGGTGCAGGCCAAAGGCTGGATCGAAGTGTTCCGCGACCCGGCCCTGTTCGAGCAGGCCAAGGCCGACGCCAAAGGCCTGAGCCGCTATGGCCTGCAATTTGAAATCCTCGAATGCGGGCAGTTGCAGGCCCGCGAGCATCAGCTGGACGCCACCGTGGTCGGCGGCATCCACTGGCTCGACCCCAAGACCGTGAACAACCCCGGCGCCCTCACCCGCGGCTATGCGGCGCTGTTCCAGCAGCGCGGTGGGCAGTTCCTGCATGGTGATGCGCGCAGCCTGCGCCAGGCCAACGGCAAATGGCGGGTAGAGAGCCGCCGTGGCCCGATTACCGCCGACGAGGTGGTGGCCTGCCTCGGCCCGCAGTCGGCCGACCTGTTCAGCGGCCTGGGCTACCAGATTCCGCTGGCGATCAAGCGCGGCTACCACATGCACTACAGCACCCGTGACGGTGCGATGCTTGAGCATTCAATCTGCGACACCCAGGGCGGCTACGTGCTGGCGCCAATGGCGCGCGGTGTGCGCTTGACCACCGGCATCGAGTTCGACGCCAGCAGCGCGCCGGGCAACCAGATCCAGCTGGGCCGCTGTGAGGCCCTGGCGCGCAAGCTGTTCCCGGCCTTGGGTGAACGCCTGGACGACACGCCTTGGCTGGGCCGCCGCCCATGCCTGCCCGACATGCGCCCGGTGATCGGCCCGGCAGCCCGCCACCCGGGGCTGTGGTTCAACTTTGGCCACGCGCACCACGGCCTCACCCTGGGCCCGGTCAGCGGCCGGCTGGTGGCCGAGCTGATCACCGGAGAGCGCCCTTTCACCGACCCTGCGCCCTACAGCGCGACTCGTTTCGACTGAACCCACGCGGGAGAACAACAACATGACCGCACCCCTGAGCCTTGCAAGCCTTGCCCCCGAGCCCGACCCACGCCCGGTGCTGATCCGCATCGAAGGCCTGAACAAGCACTACGGCGCTTTCCAGGTGCTACACAACATCGACCTGCAGGTGCGCGAAGGCGAACGCATCGTGCTGTGTGGGCCGTCCGGCTCGGGCAAGTCGACCTTGATCCGCTGCATCAACCGCCTGGAGGTAGCCCAGCAGGGCAACATCCAGGTGGACGGCATCGACCTGGCGGCCACTACCCGTGAAGCGGCGCAGGTGCGCAGCGACATCGGCATGGTGTTCCAGCATTTCAACCTGTTCCCGCACATGAGCGTGCTCGACAACTGCCTGCTGGCACCCACCAGCGTACGCGGGCTGTCGCGCAAGGACGCCGAAGAACGGGCGCGCATGTACCTGAGCAAGGTGGGTATCGAAAGCCAGGCACACAAGTACCCCAGCCAGCTGTCAGGCGGCCAGCAGCAGCGCGTGGCGATTGCCCGGGCCCTGTGCATGAAGCCGCGCATCATGCTGTTTGACGAGCCTACCTCGGCGCTGGACCCGGAAATGGTCGCCGAGGTGCTGGATGTACTGGTGCAACTGGCCGGCACGGGCATGACCATGCTTTGCGTCACCCATGAAATGGGCTTTGCCCGGCAAGTGGCCGAGCGGGTGCTGTTCCTTGAGGGTGGGCAGATCATCGAAGACAGCCCACCGCAGGTGTTCTTCAACCAGCCGCGTACCGAGCGCGCCAAGGCGTTCCTGGCGCAGATACTGCACTGAGCAAAGTGTTTGATGCCTGTGCTGCCCCTATCGCCGGCAAGCCAGCTCCCACAGGTACTGCATCCGCCTTTGAAAGCTGCAGATATCCTGTGGGAGCTGGCTTGCCGGCGATAGGGCCAGTAGCACAAACTCCAGCCCCCTTCATTGCACCGCTGCAAAGAGCCAACTGCGTCGTTAAATATTATTGACCAACACCCCCGCCAAACCCACGCCGCCACAGGCCCGCATCGGTTTCAGCCCCCAAAAACCGGTGCATTCCCCGCATTAAAGCCCTCTTCCGTCGTTTGACATATCGAACGGCTCTGGCAAGCTATCTACATGCCCCGACCGGAATCGTCGCCTCTGACGAGCCGGCAGTGCTCGGAGCTTCAGGCTGCACTCAGGGCCCCGCGCCGTGCACCTGCACAACAACGACAGGCTGAACCTGTCCCAAGGTGACATATGTCCAACAGCAACATTGGCAACAAGCAACCTTCCCTGCGCAAACCCGTCGTCCTGATGACCATGGGCAGCCAAGAGCGCAAAGGCCATGACTATCAGGTCATGACCCACAAATACATCACCCCGCTGGTCGAGTTCTCTGATTGCGTCCCGGTTCTGGTGCCCACCTGCTGCGGCACTGAAGACCTCGACACCTATCTGGACATGGCCGACGGCGTGTACCTGACCGGCGCCGGCAGCAACATCGACCCGGCCCTGTACGGCCAGGAGAATGAAACCCCAGGCAAAGGCCAGGACCAGAACCGCGACCTGTTCGATATCCCGCTGGTGAAAGCGGCGATCAAGCGTGGTCTGCCGATTTTCGGCATCTGCCGTGGCATGCAGGAAATCAACGTGGCCCTGGGTGGCGACATCTACCAGAAGGTATACGCCGAGCCTGGCTTCAACGACCACCGGGAAAACCCGGAAGACCCGGTTGAAGTGCAGTACGCCCAGGTACATGGTGTGAAGATCAAGCCAGGCAGCTGGCTGCGTGACACTCTGGGTACCGACGAAATCCGCGTCAACTCGCTGCATGGCCAAGGCCTGCGCACCCTTGGCGCCGGCATCGAAGCCATCGCCCTGGCCGAAGACGGCCTGGTCGAGGCCATTCACGCCCCGAGCATTTCGCCCTTCCTGTTCGCTGTGCAGTGGCACCCGGAGTGGCAAGCTGCGAAGAACCCAGATTCGATCAAGATGTTCCAGGCCTTCGGCGATGCTTGCCGTGCCCAGGTACGCAAGGCGCAAATCAAGCGCCAGCACGCTGCCTGACCTTCAGTTTCCTCTGCTTTGATCGCGGGGCGGCGCAAGGCCGCCCCCGTTTCCCTGGTCACCCTCTGCTGGTCCCAGAACACTTCCCGTGGAATCGGGCGGCGGCTTAGTGCCTGTCTCCGCGATCGTTTTTTTCCTTCCCCATCAAGAGATACGATGACTGATTGCAGATAGTCTGCCATCGGTCTCTTTTCCTCCCGTCATGGTTCGCTTGCGTTGGACTCTTCGCGGGTAAACCCGCTCCCACAGCGATCTGCACAGGGGTCTGAGGGGGCGCCGTACCTGTGGGAGCGGGTTTACCCGCGAAGAGGCCAGTACAGGCAATTCCCCTTCCTCCTTGCCCCATTGCAAAAAATCTCGCAAAGGGGACTAGTCATCGCGGAGGTTGTACGATAACTTACCTCCAACGCAAAACAACACCCTTCACCCAAGCGCCACAGGATGCCTACAACAATGAATCCACAAGAACTCAAATCCATCCTCTCTCACGGCTTGCTGTCTTTCCCGGTCACCGACTTCAACGCCCAGGGCGATTTCCACCAGGCTGGCTACATCAAGCGCCTGGAATGGTTGGCCCCGTATGGCGCCAGCGCACTGTTCGCAGCCGGCGGCACCGGTGAGTTCTTCTCCCTGGCCGCCAGCGAATACAGCCAGGTGATCAAGACTGCCGTCGACACCTGCGCTACCTCGGTACCTATCCTCGCTGGCGTGGGCGGCTCCACCCGTCAGGCGATCGAATACGCACAGGAAGCCGAACGCCTGGGTGCAAAGGGCCTGCTGCTGCTGCCGCACTACCTGACCGAAGCCAGCCAGGACGGCGTCGCCGCCCACGTCGAAGCAGTGTGCAAATCGGTGAAGATCGGCGTGGTGGTGTACAACCGCAACGTCTGCCGCCTGAATGCCGACCTGCTGGAAAAACTGGCCGAGCGCTGCCCGAACCTGATCGGCTACAAGGATGGCCTGGGTGATATCGAGCTGATGGTGTCGATCCGTCGCCGCCTGGGCGACCGCTTCAGCTACCTGGGTGGCCTGCCGACCGCCGAAGTGTATGCTGCCGCCTACAAGGCCCTGGGTGTACCGGTGTACTCCTCCGCCGTGTTCAACTTCGTGCCCAAAACCGCCATGGACTTCTACAACGCCATCGCCCGTGACGACCACGCCGCCGTGGCCAAACTGATCGACGATTTCTTCCTGCCGTACCTGGACATCCGTAACCGCAAGGCTGGCTATGCCGTGAGCATCGTCAAGGCCGGTGCCAAGATTGCCGGTTACGACGCTGGCCCGGTGCGTACGCCGCTCACCGACCTCACCGCAGAAGAGTACGAGATGCTCGCCGCGCTGATGGACAAGATGGGCCCGCAGTAAGCATCGCCCGCGGCCTGCCAAGTGCCGCGCCCGGAGCGGGCCAGCCCCGCTCCGGTTACAATTCGTGAGCCCGCACAAAAATAACTAGTGGGAGTATTGCCAGCATGCAAGCGACTAAGAAGACGCATGTGCGCTACCTGATCCTGTTCATGCTGTTCCTGGTGACCACGATCAACTATGCCGACCGCGCCACCATTGCCATCGCAGGTTCCAGCCTGCAGAAAGACCTCGGCATTGACGCCGTTACCCTCGGTTATATCTTCTCCGCCTTTGGATGGGCTTACGTGGCTGGCCAGATTCCTGGTGGCTGGCTGCTCGATCGCTTCGGTTCCAAGAACGTCTACGCCTTCAGCATCTTCACCTGGTCGCTGTTCACCCTGTTGCAGGGTTTTGTCGGTGGCCTGCCGGTTGCCTGGGCCGTGGTCACCCTCTTCACCCTGCGCTTTCTGGTCGGCTTTGCTGAAGCCCCGTCGTTCCCGGGCAACGCGCGCATCGTCGCCGCCTGGTTCCCGACTCAAGAGCGCGGCACTGCCTCAGCCATCTTCAACTCCGCGCAGTACTTCGCCACGGCGCTGTTCGCCCCGATCATGGGCTGGATCGTATTCAGCTTCGGTTGGGAGCACGTATTCGTGGTCATGGGTGCACTGGGCATCGTGTTCTCCATGGTCTGGCTGAAAACCATCCATAACCCGCGCCAGCACCCACGCATCAGCCAAAGCGAGCTTGAACACATCGAGCAGAACGGCGGCCTGGTGGACATGGACCAGAAGCGCGGCAACGCCGGCCCGAAATGGGGCTACATCAAGCAACTGCTGACCAGCCGCATGCTGCTGGGCGTGTACCTGGGCCAGTACTGCATCAACGCCATCACCTACTTCTTCCTCACCTGGTTCCCTGTGTACCTGGTGCAGGAACGTGGCATGACCATCCTCAAGGCCGGCTTCATCGCTTCGCTGCCGGCGGTCTGCGGCTTCATTGGTGGCGTGCTGGGTGGCGTGATCTCCGACTGGCTGCTGCGCCGTGGCAATTCGCTGACCTTCTCGCGCAAACTGCCGATTGTGTGCGGCCTGCTGCTGTCGACCACCATGGTGTTTTGCAACTACGTCGACGCCGAGTGGATGGTGGTTGGCTTCATGACCCTGGCGTTCTTCGGCAAAGGCATTGGCGCGCTGGGCTGGGCGGTGGTGGCCGACACCTCGCCCAAGCAGATCGCCGGGCTGTCCGGCGGCCTGTTCAACACCTTCGGCAACATCGCCTCGATCACCACCCCTATCGTGATCGGCTACATCATCAGCGCCACCGGCTCGTTCAAGTGGGCGCTGGTGTACGTGGGTGCCAACGCCCTGGTAGCGGTGTTCAGCTACCTGGTGATCGTCGGCCCGATCAAGCGTATCGAGCTGCGCGAAGATGCCCCAAAGCCACAGGCTGAGCCTGCCGCCAACGGCGAACTGGCCAGCTCGCGTCACTGAGTGAACACGCCCGCACCGGGGCAACCGGTGCGGGCGGATGTACAAAAAAGCCTGAGAACCTGACAAGTAGGGCCCAAACATGCAGTTGATCGAACATTCCGACTCGCCCCGCTACGTCCGCCTGCACCACGACGATAACGTCGTGGTGGTGGTCAACGACGGCGGCCTGGGCGAAGGCGCCCGCTTTGCCGACGGCCTGACCCTTGTCGAAGGCGTGCCTCAAAGCCACAAGGTGGCCACCGTGGCCATCGCCAAGGGCGAGCCCGTGCGCCGCTACGGGCAAATCATCGGCTACGCGCTGGAAGACCTGCGCCAAGGCAGCTGGGTGCAGGAAAGCCAGCTGGCCATGCCGGCCGCGCCCGAGCTGGACAGCCTGCCGCGCTGCGACGCTGTCCCTCAACCGCTGCCGCCGCTCGAAGGCTTCACGTTCGAAGGCTACCGCAACGCCGACGGCACCGTCGGCACCCGCAACATCCTTGGTATCACCACCACCGTGCAGTGCGTGACCGGCGTGCTGGAGCATGCGGTCAAGCGCATTCGCAGCGAACTGCTGCCCAAGTACCCCAACGTCGATGACGTGGTGGCCATAACCCACAGTTATGGCTGTGGCGTGGCCATCAACGCCCGCGATGCCTACATTCCGATCCGCACCGTGCGCAACCTGGCGCGCAACCCCAACCTGGGTGGCGAGGCGCTGGTCATCAGCCTCGGCTGTGAAAAGCTGCAAGCCGGCCAGGTGATGCACGACAACGACCCTTCGGTAGACCTGAGCGAGCCGTGGCTGTACCGCCTGCAGGACGCCAGCCTGGGCTTTGTGGAAATGATCGAACAGATCATGGAACTGGCCGAAACCCGCCTGAAGAAGCTCGACCAGCGCCGCCGCGAAACCGTACCGGCCAGCGAATTGATCCTTGGCATGCAATGCGGTGGCAGCGATGCGTTCTCGGGCATCACCGCCAACCCGGCGCTGGGGTACGCAGCCGACTTGCTGGTACGCGCCGGCGCCACCGTGCTGTTCTCGGAAGTGACCGAGGTGCGCGACGCCATCTACATGCTGACCTCGCGCGCCGAAAACCAGGAGGTGGCCGGTGCCTTGATACGTGAAATGGACTGGTACGACCGCTACCTGCAGCAAGGCGCCGCCGACCGCAGCGCCAATACGACGCCGGGCAACAAGAAAGGCGGCCTGTCCAATATCGTCGAGAAGTCGCTGGGGTCGATCGTCAAGTCCGGCAGCGGCGCCATCCAGGGCGTGCTTGGCCCGGGCGAGCGGGTAATGCGCAAGGGCCTGATCTTCTGCGCCACCCCGGCCAGCGACTTTGTCTGCGGCACCCTGCAGCTGGCCGCCGGCATGAACCTGCATGTGTTCACCACGGGCCGAGGCACTCCCTACGGGCTGGCCATGGCGCCGGTGGTCAAGGTGTGCACGCGCAGCGAACTGGCCCAGCGTTGGCCCGACCTGATCGACATCGACGCCGGGCGCATCGCCACAGGCCGTTCGAGCATCGAAGAACTGGGTTGGGAACTGTTCCATTACTACCTGGACGTGGCCAGCGGCCGCAAGCAGACCTGGGCCGAACAGCACCGGCTGCACAACGACATCACCCTGTTCAACCCGGCACCGATTACCTGATGCCAAGGATTCACTCTTTTTCCCGGTATTTCGCGTCCCCTGTAGGAGCGGGTTTACCCGCGAACACCGGCAAGGCCGGTGCCATACACCGCGTTGGATTCTTCGCGGGTAAACCCGCTCCCACAGCCCATGCGACTACCCCCCAGATTTTTTTCAGCCAACAGGAGCACCCCAATGCCTGAAATCCTCGGCCACAACTTCATCGCCGGCCAGCGCAGCGCCGCTGGCCCACAGCGCCTGCAGAGCCTGGACGCCAGCACTGGCGAAGCCCTGCCCTACAGCTTCGCTCAAGCCAGCGAAGCCGAAGTGGACCAGGCCGCCAAGGCCGCCGCTGCCGCCTTCGCTGAATTCCGCCAACTGGCCCCGGCTCGCCGCGCCGAATTCCTCGACGCCATCGCCGCCGAACTGGATGAGCTGGACGACGCCTTCGTCGCCATCGTCTGCCGCGAGACCGCCTTGCCCGCTGCCCGCATTCAAGGCGAGCGTGGCCGTACCAGCGGCCAGATGCGCCTGTTCGCCCAGGTGCTGCGCCGTGGTGACTTCCTCGGTGCGCGTATCGATCTGGCCTTGCCCGAGCGCCAGCCGCTCCCGCGCGTGGACCTGCGCCAGATGCGCATTGGCGTCGGCCCGGTCGCCGTGTTCGGCGCCAGCAACTTCCCGCTGGCCTTCTCTACCGCCGGTGGCGACACCGCTGCTGCACTGGCCGCTGGCTGCCCGGTAGTGTTCAAGGCGCACAGCGGCCACATGGCCACCGCCGATCTGGTGGGATGCGCGATCGTACGCGCCGCCGAGCGCACCGGCATGCCCAAGGGCGTATTCAACATGGTGTTCGGTGGTGGTGTGGGCGAATGGCTGGTCAAGCATCCGGCCATCCAGGCCGTCGGTTTCACCGGCTCGCTCAAAGGCGGCGACGCCCTGTGCCGCATGGCCGCCGAACGCCCGCAGCCGATTCCAGTGTTCGCCGAGATGTCCAGCATCAACCCGGTCATCATCCTGCCAGCCGCCCTGGCCAAACGTGGCGAGGCCATTGCCCGCGAACTGGCCGGCTCGGTATGCATGGGCGCCGGGCAGTTCTGCACCAACCCGGGGTTGGTGATCGGCCTGCAATCGCCACAGTACAGCCAGTTACTGGCCGACCTTGGCCA
The DNA here is from genome assembly GCF_037993085.1 of Pseudomonas sp. YNh. Classification (NCBI taxonomy): domain Bacteria; kingdom Pseudomonadati; phylum Pseudomonadota; class Gammaproteobacteria; order Pseudomonadales; family Pseudomonadaceae; genus Pseudomonas; species Pseudomonas sp. YNh. Next base: position 16,518 of record NZ_JBBMRJ010000042.1, read on the forward strand.
GCACCTGGATCAGCAGGCCGGGCAAACCATGCTCAACGCGGGTGGCCTGCGCAGCTACGTTGGCGGCCTTGAGCACCTGCAGGCCCATACCGGTATCGAGCACCTGGCCGGCCAGGCGCAGGAAGGCAGCCAGGCCCGCGCCCAGCTGTTCAAGGCCGATGCCCGCCTGCTGGTCGAGTCTGACCCGCTGCTGCAGGAAGAAGTGTTCGGCCCTACCACCGTCGCCGTGGAAGTGCGGGACGACCAACAACTGCGCGCCGCCCTGCTGGGCCTGCGTGGCCAACTGACCGCTACCCTGATCGGCGAAGCGGAAGATTTCGAGGCCTACGCCTGGCTGGTGCCGCTGCTGGAGGAGAAGGTCGGGCGCATCCTGATCAATGGCTACCCGACCGGTGTCGAAGTATGTGATGCCATGGTCCACGGCGGGCCTTACCCTGCGACCTCGGACGCCCGCGGTACCTCGGTGGGTACCTTGGCCATCGACCGCTTCCTGCGCCCGGTGTGCTACCAGAACTACCCGCAGGCCCTGCTGCCTGAGGCGCTGCGCGATGGCAACCCGCTGGGGCTGCGCCGGCTGGTGAACGGGCAATGGAGTGATGAGGCGATCTGATCGAGCGCTTGAAACAAGAAAGCCCCGCACATGGCGGGGCTTTTCTATTGGCGGCCTCTTCGCGGGTAAACCCGCTCCCACAGGGTTTGCACAATTTTCAGGCCTTGTGGTGATTCTGTGGGAGCGGGGATGCCCGCGAAGAGGCCGGTACAGGTCACAAACGCCTCAGACCCCTTGCGCCTCAGCCTCTTCATGTACCTGACGCAAGCGCTCCCGGCTATTGCTCAGGTGCATGCGCATGGCCATCTTTGCCCCTTCGCTGTCACGCCGGGCGATTGCTTCATAAATCGCCTCGTGCTCATGCCGCAACCGGCTCATGTAATGCGCCTGGTCATCACGGGCCAGCCGCGCCGAATTCACCCGGGTACGCGGGATGATGCTGGTGCCCAAGTGGTTGATGATGTCGGCGAAGTAGTGGTTGCCGCTGGCCTGGGCAATGCGCAGGTGGAACTGGAAGTCCGCTGACACCGCATCATTGGCATGGGCCGCCCCTTCGTTGAGTTCGTCCAGCGCCGCACGCATGCCCGCCAGCTCTTCATCGCTGCGCCGCTGCGCCGCCAAGCCTGCCGATTCAATTTCAAGGGCAATACGCAACTCCAGCACCGCCAGCACTTCACGCAGGGTGACCACAGTCGCCGGGTCGATGCGAAAGCCCCCCGACGCCGGCGCGTCCAGCACGAACGTGCCGATGCCATGGCGGGTCTCGACCTGCCCGGCGGCCTGCAGCCGCGAGATTGCCTCACGCACCACGGTGCGGCTGACGCCCTCCTCGACCATGATCTGCGACTCGGTCGGCAGCTTGTCGCCACGCTTGAGCTGGCCACTGCGAATGCGTTCGGTCAGCACTGTGACCAGTTCCTGGGCCAGACTACGCGGCTTGCGCCGGGTCCTTGCCTGTACCTGTTGCTCTGTCATTGCCCTGTATTTCACCTAGAAAGACAGCGCTCATCATAGCGCAAGCAGTTGTACGATCACATACACCCGGTGCGGTATTTCTTGCTCTCCCTCGCAAGCCACGCCTATGAAACAGCCGGCGCAAGTGCTGGCCCAGAGGCCGCGCAAGCCTGTACTGTGCGCCTTTGCGCTCACTCATCCATGGAAGGAAAATGCCGCATGAAACCCCTCGACCGCCTATTGCTCGCCAGCGGCCTGCTGATACCCCTCTGGTTGCTGGCAGGTGTTTGGCTCACCGCCCAGGCTTACCCCGGCTATGACCACCTGCAACAGGCCATGAGCCAGCTCGGCGCCGTAGGCGCGCCAACCCACAGCTGGTCGCCACTGGTAAACAACTTCCCACTGGCCGCGCTGTTCGCGCTGTTTGCCTGGGGCCTGGCGCGGCGCTGGCGTGGTTCGAAACTGGCAATGCTGAGTGCAGCCCTTGTCTTACTTCATGGTGTCGGTAGCCTGGGCACCGGCTGGTTCCCCTGTGACCAGGGTTGCACACCGGCGCAGCCGTCCACCTCACAGCAACTGCATAACCTGTCCGGCCTGCTGATGTTCCTCTCGCTGACCCTGGCCAGTGCCCTGTGGGCGTGGCTAGGCAATCGCATTGCCGGCTCGCGGGCCTTTGCGCTGTTTTCCCTGGCCTGTGTGGTACTAGCGATCATTACCGTCGCGCTGATGGGCCAGGCAGCGCAAAACGGCCAGTTATTCGGCCTGTATCAACGCCTGAACTATGGTGTGTCGGTGATCTGGGTTGCCAGCCTGGCCTGGGCAAGCCTGCGCACACCAGCGGACAGCCCGCTGCGCATGGCGGTGATCTGACGGCAAATTGCTGGCCCCCAGCATCGGAAAGCGAAGGCAAACTCCGTTTTTCTTCAGATGCTTAGGACAGCAACATGCGAGTATTTCTAGCAACGATGGCCGGTTGCTTGCTGGCCACGCTGGCTTTCGGCGCCCAGGCCCGGGCGCTGAGCCAGAATGATCGCCACACCTGCGGCTGGGGTGCGCAGATAGCGGCCGAGGCCCAGCAGGCCAAGCTTTCCGGGGTGACCCTGTATGCCACGCGCAAGAAGCTGCAGGTACGCAAATTCCCCAAACCCTGGATGCGCATGACCGCCTTCGGTATTACCGAGCAGACTTACAACAGCCGCTCGCGGTTGAAGCCTGCAGCCATCAAGCAAACTTACTATGAGCAGTGTGTTCAGCATGCGGTAGCCAAACGATAATCTGTTATTTATCAGACTGTTATGCGTTAAATCTGCAGAAGAGTATCAAGACCGCCACGGTGCCCCGGCCCGGAAGCGGTCTTCCAGCCAGGCCTTGAAGGCGCCCAGGGCCGCAGTGTTCAGCCGAGCGGTCGGGCGTACCAGGTAAATGCCCGCTGCCACGTCCAGCTGCCATTGCGGCAGCACCCGTACCAGGCGGCCGCTGGCCAGGTCCTCACCCATCAGCCAGTCCCCGCCGGCAAGAATGCCCACGCCGCGCCGCGCCGCCTCCAGCAATGCCTCATTGTCGTTGCTGCGCAGGCTGCCGGCGACTTTCACATTCACCTGCCGCTCACCGCTCATCAGGCGCCATTCAGGAAATGAACGTAAGCCACTGAAACACAAGCAATTATGATCATTCAATTGCTCAGGCTGTACCGGTACGCCATGCCGAGCGAGGTATTCGGGCGACGCACACAGGATGCGCCTGTGATCGCACAGTTTCCTGGCCACCAGGCGGTTGTCCACCAGCTCGCCAATGCGGATGGCGGCATCGAAACCCTCGCCGATCAGGTCGACAAAACGGTCGGCATACTCGGCCTCCACCGTCACCTGCGGATAGGCCAGCACGAAGTCAGCCAGCATCCCGCTCAACCAGCGCCGCCCCATGGCCGCCGGCAATGCCAGGCGCAAGCGCCCGCGTACTGTTGCCGCACCCTCGGCAGCTTCCTGTTCCGCCTCGGCGATCAGCCGGTTGGCCTCGCGTACCTTGGCCACCAGCCGCTCGCCTTCATCGGTAAAACGCAGCTGCCGCGTGCTGCGCTCCACCAGGCGAATGCCCAACCGCGCCTCCAGCGCACTCAGGCGCTTCGACAGCACCGTGGGGTGGCGCTCCAGCTGCCGCCCGGCAGCGGCAAACGAGCCCTGCTCGTGGAGGGCCAGCAAGGTGGCAAGTTCATCGGCGCGGCGACTGGCGAAGGCATCCATGGCTATGCTCGGTGGCAGGGTTCGGGCATCAGGCAGTAAGGACCAGCGCGCCCTCCGACAGCCCTTGTTCCAGGTCCCGATGGGCCCTGGCCACTTCGGCCAGCGGGTAGCGACGCCAGACCCGAGGCTGGATGATACCCTCGGCGACGGCTGCCAGCACATCGGCGGCGCGCTGCTGGTACTCCTCTACCGTGCGGGTATGTGCCGCCAGTGACGGCCGGGTCAGGTACAGCGAGCCCTTGGCATTGAGCGTGGCCACCTCGATCGCCGCCGGCGCACCGGAAGCGCCCCCGAACGACACCAGCAGGCCCCGCACCCGCAGGCTGTCCAGCGAAGCTTCCAGCGACACCTTGCCAACACAGTCATAGGCCACATCCACGCCCTGCCCCTGGGTCAGCTTGCGCACATCGCTGGCCAGCGTTGCCGCGTCGAACACCAGCACATGATGGCAACCGGCCGCCTGGGCCCTGGCCACACTTTGCGGGCGTGATACCACGCCGATCACCGTCGCCCCGAGATGCCGCGCCCAAGGCGCCATCAGCTGGCCCAGGGCACCGGCGGCGCCGTACAACAGCACTTGGGTACCCGGGCCCACAGCGTAGGTGGTTTTCAGCAAGTACTGCGCCGTGATGCCTTTGAACAGCACCGCTGCTGCGGCCTCGTCCTCCAGCTGCGGCGGCAGCTTGACCAGCCGTTCGGCCGGGAACAACCGGCCGCTGGCATAGGCACCGACCGGCCCCATGGCATAAGCAACCCGGTCCCCCACCTGCACGTTGTGTATCCCATCACCGACGGCAGTGACTCGCCCGGCGCCTTCCAGCCCCAGACCGGAAGGCAAGGCCAGAGGGGCACCGCCCTTGCGCTGCAACAGGTCCAGCGGATTCACGCCCATGGCTGTCTGCTCCAGCCAGACTTGGCCGGGCCCCGGGGGGTGTGCTTGCACGTGTTCAGGCTGCATGACGTCGGCGCTGCCGGTGCAATTGAGAGTGATACGGGTAGCCATGTTCGAATCCTGCTGGATGGGTGTTCGAGTCAGGCTAATCAGTTGGGAAAAGTTGAACAATCAGGCGAGGTGCAGATGATTTCTGCACCTCTTGCAGCAATTCACTCGGTGCTTCAGCAGCCCGTCAGCACCGCAGGGCGCCGCTCACCGGCGAAAAACAACGGGCGCAGGCGCACGCCGATCAGGTTGCCTGTATAGGCCGCCACCAACCAAAGCCAGCCATGCACGCTGCCCGAGGCAATGCCACTGAAGTACGCGCCGATGTTGCAGCCATAAGCCAGGCGCGAACCGTAGCCCAACAGCAGGCCGCCGATGACCGCGGCGACCAGCGACGGCAGCGGAATTTTCAGGCTTGGCGCAAAGCGCCCGGCAAGGCCGGCCGCCAACAGCGCACCCAGCACGATGCCCAGGTCCATCACCGTGGTGATGTCTTGCCACAACGGCGAGGCCAAAGCCTTGGCATTGGCCGGCGCCTGCCAGAACACCCAGCTGCCGACATCCACGCCCAGGCCGTTGAGGGTTTTGGCACCCCACAAGGCGAAGGCGGAAGTAATGCCCCACGGCCGCCCCGCCAGCGCCAGGGTCGCGTAGTTGAGAAGCCAGGGCAATTGCGCCCCACAGCAACGGCCAAGGGCCACGCAGGAAGCGACGCATACCCTGGTGTTCGCTGGCAACTGGCGCTTCCAGCGCGCCGTGTCGGCGCTTTTCCAGCACCACTGTAGCCCAGGCGATCAGCCCGAACACTGCCAGGCTCACCAGCAGCGCCGGCCCCACACCCCAGGCCTGCACGATCGAGGTTGCCGGGAACGACGGCAAGGCAAACCACCAGTCAGCGTGATGGGTGGCCGTTACAGAACCGATGATGAAGAACAGCAGGGTCACCAGCATGCGCGCATTGCCACCGCCAACGGTGAACAGCGTGCCCGAAGCGCACCCGCCGCCCAGCTGCATGCCAATGCCGAAGATGAACGCACCGAACACGACCGAGACACCCGCCGGGGCCACCAGGCCAGTGACCGGGTTGCCGAACAGGCTGCCATCTGACAATGCCGGGAAGAACAGCAGCACCGCCAGGGCCAGCATGACCATCTGGGCACGCAAGCCCGCGCCTCGTCGCTCGTTGATGAACACCCGCCACGCCGAGGTGAAGCCAAAGGCGGCGTGATACAAGGTCAGGCCGAGCGCCGCACCGATCAGCAGCAGCAATACCTGCTTGGAGCCGGCATTCAGATTGAGGAACCAGGCGCCAGCCAGCAGTAAAGCCATGGCGATCAAAGGGGCGCCCAGGCGACGCGGTTCGGGTATGGCAGTTGCAGAAAGACCCATCGGAGTACTCGGATAACAGTAAAACGGACGGGGAGTATAACCCCAACGGTCAATGCGGGCCTTGTGGGAGCGGCCTTGCGTCGCGATAGGGCGCGAAGCGGCCCTCAGCTTTTAACCTCCGTAGCAGATATCGTCGGGGCCGCTTTGCGGCCCATCGCGACACAAGGCTGTTCCCACAACGACTGCGCAAGGCTTGTTAAGCTAATAAACACCGGCGGAATTAACCAAGGCTATTCACCCCATGGATGAACTGCGCAAGATCGACCTCAACCTGCTACTCGCCCTGCATGCCCTTCTCAGCGAAAAGCACGTGACCCGAGCCGCCCTGCGCCTGCACCGCAGCCAACCCGCCGTTAGCCACGCGTTGGCGCAACTGCGCAAGCACTTCGACGACCCCTTGCTGGTACGCCAAGGCGGCGGCATGGCCCTCACCGCCCGTGCCCAGTCGCTGGTAAAACCGCTACAGGACGCCTTGAGCAATCTCAACGGCCTGCTGGCCACCCCACAGTTCGAGCCAGCCAAAGCCCAGCGCCGTTTCCGGCTGTCGCTGTCCGACTACTCCTCGCGCATCATTCTGCCGCCCCTGCTGCGCCACCTGCGCCAGGTAGCACCCGGGGTGGACCTGGCCATCAGCCAGGCCAGCCGCGAAACCATGCTGGCGCAACTGCTCGATGGGGAACTGGACCTGGCACTGGGCCTGTTCCCCGAGCTGCCTCAGGACATCACCGCCCAGCCCCTGTTTGCCGACCATTTCATCAGCGTTGCCGATCGCCAGGTGTTGCCCCCCAGCGGCGGCCTTACCCTTGAAGACTGGCTGGCACGCCCGCATGTGTTGATGGCCATGCGCCCCGATGCCTTCGACGAGATCGAGCGTGCGCTGGCCGCCCAAGGCCTGCGCCGCCGTATTGCCTTGGCCTTGCCACACTGGAGCGCGGCAGTAGAGGTACTTGCTGGCACCGACCTGATCCTGACAGTAGCCAGCCGCGCAGTGGGCTCCTTGCGCCAGCACAAGACACTGCGCCAGTTCAGGCCGCCCCTGGCCATCCCCTCGTTCGACTACCAGCAGGCCTGGCACAGCCGCAAGGACAGCGACCCCGGGCACCGCTGGCTGCGCGAAACCGTGTGGGCCTGCAGTCAGCCGGGGCGCTGATCAGCCCTCTGGCTGCTTCACCGCAGTGATTGCACTGGTCGCTGGCGCCGTCGACCAGGTGCCTTGCACCAACAGTACGCCGCACAGAATCAGCACTACGCCTGCCACCCTGGCAAGGCTCAGCGGCTTGCCTCCCAACCCCATCACCCCGAAGTGGTCGGCAAGCACCGCTGTTATGATCTGCCCCGCCACCACCAACACCAGGAACCCCGCCGCGCCCAGCTTGGGCGTTAGCGCCGCAGCACCAGCCACATACATTGCCCCCAGCACACCGCCAACCCACAGCCACCAAGGCCCCTGCAGGGCTTTGCCCAGGTCCGGTACCGGCACCCTGAGAATCAGCAGTGCGGCGATTACCACCAGCGAACTCACCGTCAACGAAGTGAATGCCCCCCACAACCAATGCCCCAGGGCACGGCCAACGGCGGCATTACCCGCAGCCTGGAACGGCAGCACTGCCCCAGCAAGCAACGCCAAAGCAAAGGGAAGCACCAGAAGGCACAGCGTTTTACTGAACATGGCAGCCCTCATTACTGAAAATGTTCAGGCAATGATCGAAAATTCTGTCCATTGATGGAAATTGAACGCATGCACGTAGATTATTCGTCAGGCGCATGTTCGGAGTGGTTGCGATTCGCTCCCGATGAGGATTTTTGCGTGCGGGTCGCCTACAGCATCCGCCGTCATGCAAGGCATCACGACGGATTCATGTACGGGCAACCCGTAGCTTGTCTCAGGAAATGCTCAGCGGGAGGTTTCGACCCGCAGCACTTCGGTAAAGATCGCATCGACCGTCTGGCCGACCTTGAGATTCTTCATGCGTGCCTGCAAGTCCGGGTTTTCGACCTTGACCACCTGCAACTTGCCCTCGGGTGGCAGCAGGCTCACTTCATGCTTCTTGAGGTCGATCTTCTTGATCTGCGAGGTGACCCGGACCTGGCGGAATGCCTCGCCGCCCGGGTTCGGGTTTTGCGCAGTGGCGCGAATGGTGCCGGCCTCCTCGCTGGCCTTCGGCGCCCCGCCCACATCGGTGTTGAGCACATAAGCCACGGCGCGGGTAACGAAGATGTCGACCTGGTCACCGACCTTGAGGTTGGGCAAGGCCTTGGCCTTCTCCGTGAGCTGGAACGTCACATCCTTCTTGTCATCAGGGCCTTTAACCGTGACCTGGCGGTTAGCCAGATCGATGGCTGTAACTTGCGTGGTGACGTGGCTTTCAAGCGCCTCGCTGGCAATCGGGATATCGGCAGCCTGCACCGTGAAGCTGGCAGTGGATGCCAGCGTGGCCAAGGCAACAGCACGAGCGAGAGAGCGAATCGGATTCATAGACCTGCTTCCATGTGATCAACTAAAAAAGGGCGCGAATTGTTCACGCGCCAACAAGCATAGACGTTGCCCGCCACCCTGCCGGTGCCACCACCTCGCCGGCTTTTCGCGGATGAACCCACTCCCATGGGAGCGTGGACTTGGGCCAGACCAGGACTCAACGATTTCGCGTCACCCGCCACACCGTATTGGCCAGGTCATCGGCAATGATCAACGCCCCGCGCGGGTCCACGGTCACCCCCACCGGTCGCCCACGGGTCTTGCCATCCTTATCGCGAAAGCCCGTGGCAAAGTCGATTGGCTCACCTGCCGGCCTGCCATTGCTGAACGGCACGAATATCACTTTGTAGCCAACCGGGTCGGGCCGGTTCCAGCTGCCGTGCTCGCCCACGAACACTCCGTCGGCAAACTCCTTGCCCATTGCCGGGATCGAGAAGTCGACACCCAGTGCAGCCACATGCGAGCCCAGGCTGTAGTCCGGCTTGATCGCCGCAGCCACCTTGTCCGGGTTTTGCGGCCGCACCCGATCATCTACATTCTGCCCCCAGTAGCTGTAAGGCCAACCATAGAAGCCACCTTCGCGCACCGAAGTGAGGTAGTCCGGGACCAAGTCAGGGCCCAGTTCATCGCGCTCGTTAACCACCGTCCACAACTGCCCGGTCTGCGGCTGAATGGTCAATGCCGTCGGGTTGCGCAAGCCGGTGGCATAAGGCCGGTGCGCGCCGGTTTCGGCATCGACCTGCCAGACCATGGCCCGATCAATCTCTACCTCCAGGCCGCGCTCGGTGATGTTGCTGTTCGAGCCGATTCCCACGTACAGGTAGCGACCATCCGGGCTGATCGTCAGCGCCTTGGTCCAGTGGTGGTTGATCTCGGCCGGCAGGTCGGTGACCTTGGAGGGCGGGCCGTCGGCCTGGGTCTGGCCTTCCTTGTAGTCAAAGCGCACCAGCCCATCCTGGTTGGCCACATACAGCTTGCCGTTGGCAAAGGCCAGGCCATAGGGTGCATTGAGGTTTTCCGCGAACACGGTCTGCACCTCGTAGGTGCCATCGCCGTCGGCATCGCGCAACAGGGTCAGGCGGTTACCACCCTTGACCTGCGTATTGCCCTTGGCCTTGATCTGGCTGGCAATCACATCCTTGGGCTTGAGCTTGGCCGCGCTGCCACCCCTGCCCTCGGCCACCAGAATATCGCCATTGGGCAGCACCAGGCTCTGCCGCGGAATCTTCAGGTCAGTGGCAATGGCCGTGACGCTGAAACCCTCCGGCACGGCCGGTTTCTGCTCGCCCCACGCAACCGGCTGCGCAATCTTCATGCTCGGCAGCAGCCCGCGCTGCGGATCGGGCAGCTTCGGGTCCGGCCCATGGGCCTGGGTAGGCTCACCGTCACCCCCACAGGCACTCAGCAACACCGCCATGCTCAATAAGCTCAAGGCATGCAAAGGCTTCATGCTGCACCTCCCGAACGCAGGTTGCTCAAGCCGGTCCAGGCAGCCACCACCGAGAGCACGGTCACGATCACCGACAACACCAGCCCCGAGGGCATCACCGCCCAGGCGTCCTTGGCGTGCTCGAACGCATTGATCAAGCCGAGCACCCAGGTCACCAGCAGCAGCACGAAGTACAGTGTGGCGCGCCCGCCCTTGCGTTCGGCGCGGATCAGGTTGGCCAGCGCAAACAACAGGGCTAACCCGCAGAACACCAGGCCGCCGGCGATCAGCCAGGCGGCGAAGTTGCTCCACTGAATCTGGTAGCTGTTGAAGTAGGCGATATCGCTCAGCAGCGCGCCAAGGAACAACGGGACACTGCCTGCCAGCAACAGGGCGTGCAGCGGGCTGGGGGTACAGCGGTAGAGGGTTTGGTCAGTGGCGGTCACAGTGCCTCCTTTTCATTCAGTGACCCAGGGGGCTGATGGGCTTGCGCCATCAGGTGAGCGCAGGGTGCGCTTAGCAAAGGAGCCCCGTCACGACGCGATAGTTCACCGCTTCGCTACAATGAAATATCCTGCAAGGCATTTGCTGCCAAGCGCAGAAGGGGAAAACGTGAGCAGACCAAACGCATCCTGGGCCCTGACCACCCTGCTCGCCCTCAGCCTGGCACTCACCGCTGGTTGCTCCAGCAAAGGCAGCAAGGCGCGGTACGCCACGCCTGCAGTAGGCTCCAACTGCTTCGCCAAAGCCGTACCCACGACTGGCGAAGGCGGCCTGGCCTGGGGCAATACCCTGAGTATTGCGCGGCAGAAATCCATGAACAATTGCATACGCTATGCCGGCCGCTCGGGGGGCGCACCCCGAACTTGCCAAGTAGTAATGGCCAAGTGCAAGAACTGAAAGTTTAAAGACCGCCTAAAATGTAAGACAACTCCTACAGCAAAGGTCAAACTTTCCACTTATAAACCACACTCGCGAAACACAAAAAACATTCAAATAAAATATTACACTTTCAGCCTCGACCAAAAAGGAGAAATCGAGGCATTGTCTGTCGCCTGAGCCTTAACAAGCCGAACGTTTTTTTCATCTTCTAAAACAAGGAAGATATTTCCTACCGCATTAGCCTCAGCCAACTCCCTTCCAGTCGTTATTTGCACTGGAACAGGCCGTTCTACGCGTTTGGTCTGAAAAGACTGCTCTCTGAGCAAGGAACTCGCATGAGCAATTCTTCCGTTAGCAGCGCCACTTCCGGTCCCGCCTGTACTGCACGCATCCCCATCCTGCCGGTGCGCTATGCCATCGTGCCACGCACCGGCGACACTCCCGCCTGCCGCTATGCCGATGCAGGGTTCAACCTGGAACAGGGCTTCGCCCCGCTGCAACACTCTGCCTACACCCTGCGCGCTTTACGCCCGGGCTATGTCTACGTGTTCATGAAAGGCCCGAAGGGCGAAAAGCTGGTCATCCATGAGTACATTGGCGCGGGTCTTTACAAGGAACTGAGTTACAAAGGGCTGGAAAACTACCACCTGCGTGATCGCTACCTCTCCAGCCGGAGCATGGGCTGGGTGTGGACCGATACCTGCCCCGATACCGCCAGGGAAGTGTGGATCGGCTACAGCCCCCACCTGTGGACCA
>NZ_JBBMRJ010000043.1:0-27640 GCF_037993085.1 Pseudomonas sp. YNh
CGTCCCCTTCGTCTAGTGGCCTAGGACACCGCCCTTTCACGGCGGTAACAGGGGTTCGAGTCCCCTAGGGGACGCCAGTTTTACACAAGCGATGTTTCATTATGTCGCTGGGCCGCGAGGCTAGAAATCCGGGGCTATAGCTCAGCTGGGAGAGCGCCTGCATGGCATGCAGGAGGTCAGCGGTTCGATCCCGCTTAGCTCCACCAATTTTGCCGCGGTTCGCGTAAGCGGGCCGGCACGAAGGTTACGTCCCCTTCGTCTAGTGGCCTAGGACACCGCCCTTTCACGGCGGTAACAGGGGTTCGAGTCCCCTAGGGGACGCCATATTTACCCGCGTTTTGCGGGACTTTAAAGGCTCATTCGCTTATTGAATGAGCCTTTTGTTTTTTCTCCCTCCCGAACATTTCGCAGCTGACAAGCGGCGTGAAATTTCCCTTGCCAAAAAATATGATATTGATAATATTTCGATCATCATATTTCGAATGGCGAGTGCCTGATGAGCGACAAGAAGAGCAGAACCCGCGAGCGCATTCTGGAAGCGGCACGCAGCGCGCTGATCCAGCACGGCCCGGCCGAGCCCAGCGTCAGCCAGGTGATGGGCGCAGCAGGGCTGACCGTCGGCGGTTTCTATGCCCACTTCGACAGCAAGGACGAGTTGATGCTCGAAGCGTTCCGCCAGCTGTTGGGTGAGCGCCGCGCCTTGCTCGCCCAGATCGACCCCAACCTCGATGGTGCGGGCCGCCGGGCGCTGGCCAGTGCCTTCTACCTGTCGCGCAAACACCGGGATGCCGAGGTGCATGCCTGCCCGCTGCCCAACTCGCTGGGCGAGATGCAGCGCCTTCCGGAGGTTTTCCGCGAGGTATTGGCCGAGCACATCGAGCTGATGACTGCAGCCATGGTCGACCGCCCTGAAGATGCCGACAAGGCCCTGGCCGACCTGGCGCTCATGGTTGGTGGCCTTGCCCTGGCCCGAGCCTTGGGCACCAGCGAGCTGTCTGACCGTATTCTGCGCGCCGCCAAATCGGCGGTGCTCTAACCCTGGAGCATGGCGATGACTACCCTGAGCTGGATTCGTGGTGTCAATGGCACCCTGGGCCGCCTGGCCCCCGAGCATGTCGCGGGCAAGATGCGCCGTGCCTTCATGACCCCGCGCAATCTGCCGCCTCGGGATTGGGAGCTGCCCGTGCTGGCCAACGCCGAGCGCATCACCCTGCGCTTCGGGTTGTCTGCCTTGCGCTGGGGGAAGGGGCCGACGGTGCTGCTGATGCATGGTTGGGAAGGGCGCCCGACCCAGTTTGCCGCCTTGATCGAAACCTTGGTCCAGGCCGGGCACACGGTGGTGTCGCTGGAGGGGCCGGGCCATGGCCGCTCGCCTGGTGAACAGGCCAATGTGGTGCTGTTCGCCCGGGCGCTGCTGGAGGCCGCCGCCGAGCTGCCACCGCTGCGGGCGGTGATTGGCCACTCCATGGGCGGTGCCAGTGTATTGCTGGCCTTGCAGATGGGGCTGCGCACAGAGGCAGCAGTCAGTATTGCTGCCCCGGCGCGGCTGCTGGGCGTGCTGCGCGGTTTTGCTCATCATCTGGGGATGCCGGCGCGTGCGCGGGCGGCGTTCATTCGCCAGGTAGAGCGAGATGTGGGCATGCAGATCGCGCGGCTGGATGTTACCGGTTACCAGCTGGAGCTTCCGGGGTTGGTGGTGCATGCCGCCGATGATGCCCTGGTGGCCGCCGATGAAGCCCAGGTTATTCACAAGGCCTGGTTCGACAGCCGCCTGATGCTGCTGGAGCAGGGCGGCCACCAGCGGGTGCTGTCCGATCCGCGGCTGGGTGAGGCCGTGCTCGAATTGCTGGCCCGGGCTGACGTGCGAGCGCGACAAACCGCCTGATGGTGTTGCCTGTGCTGGCCTCATCGCCGGCAAGCCAGCTCCCACAGGTATGGCGCAAACCTGGAATCCTGCGCCGTTTTTGTGGGAGCTGGCTTGCCGGCGATGAGGCCGGTAAATCTTGCGCAGGGGCTGGACATTGCCCTGCAGGTCGCTGCTAAATCGACTTTTTTGCCAAGGAAGCGAACATGAGCTGGGACCTGGCAACACCCTTCGTCATCGACCTGCGCGTCGGCAGCGAGGACATCGACGGCCTCGGCCACGCAAACAACGCGGTGTACGTCACCTGGCTGGAGCGGTGCGCCTGGCGTCACTCCCAACGGTTAGGCTTGGACCTGGCCGAGTATCGGCGCCTGGACCGGGCGATGGCTGTGGTGCGCCACGAAATCGACTACCTGGCCGCCGCCTATGAGGACGACGAACTGCAACTGGCCACCTGGATCATCGACTGGGATCAGCGCCTGCGCATGACCCGGCGCTTCCAGCTCAAGCGCCCGCGTGACGGCGTAACCCTGCTGCGCGCGCAAACCACCTTTGCCTGCATCGAGTTGTCCAGTGGCAAGCCCAAGCGCATGCCGGCGGAATTCGTCGAAGGTTACGGTCCGGCGCTGATCGGCGCCTGAATCGCCGGCAATTTTTGTTAGACTGCCGGCTTTTCCGCCGAGACCCCGACATGCAAATTGCCCTGGCCCCCATGGAGGGGCTGGTTGACAACATCCTGCGCGACGTATTGACCCGCGTGGGCGGTATCGACTGGTGCGTCACCGAGTTCATTCGCGTGTGCGACCGCCTGCTGCCGGCGTCCTCGTTCGACAAGCTGGCGCCCGAGTTGCGCCAGGGTGCGCGCACGGCCGCCGGGGTGCCCATGCGCGTGCAGTTGCTGGGTTCGGACCCGGTATGCCTGGCGGAAAACGCGGCGCTGGCCTGTGAGCTGGGTGCGCCCGTGATCGACCTGAACTTCGGCTGCCCGGCCAAGACCGTGAACAAGTCACGGGGTGGTGCCGTGCTGCTCAAAGAGCCGGAGTTGCTGCACGCCATCGTGCGTGAGGTGCGCCGCGCGGTGCCGGCGCATATCCCGGTAACCTCGAAGATGCGCCTGGGCTTCGACAGCCCGGACGGCGCGTTGGAGTGTGCCACTGCGTTGGCAGAGGGCGGCTCGGCGCACCTGGTGGTGCATGCGCGGACCAAGGTCGAAGGCTACAAGCCGCCGGCGCATTGGGAGTGGGTGGCGCGGGTGCAGGATGTGGTCAAGGTTCCGGTGTTCGCCAATGGCGAGATCTGGACCGTCGATGACTGGCGCCGCTGCCGCGAGGTGAGTGGGGCCGAAGACATCATGCTGGGCCGAGGGTTGGTATCGCGCCCTGACCTGGGCCTGCAGATTGCCGCCGCGCGTCACGGGCTCGACTATCAGCCGATGAGCTGGGATGACCTGCTGCCGTTGTTGCGCGAGTTCTGGCGTCAGGCCCAGGCCAAACTGTCACCGCGCTATGCGCCGGGGCGGATGAAGCAGTGGTTGGCGATGCTGACCCGCAGTTACCCCGAGGCGGTGGTACTGTTTGCCGAGTTGCGCAGGGAAGATGACTGCGCGCGGATCAGTCGGTTGCTGGGGGTTGAGGTGCAGGCTTTGGAGGCCTGTGTTGCCTGAGCTGGCCTCTTCGCGGGCGCGCCCGCTCCCACAGGTAGTCCACTGGTCCTGAGGCCTGTGGTGATCCTGTGGGAGCGGGCATGCCCGCGAAAAGGGCTACACCCATTTCAATTTTTTTACTCATTGCCCCTTGAAAGCTTTTCCCTCGGCCATATCTTTTGAGTACGCGATGCCGAAGTCGGGTCGCGTAATGACTTACTTGCTGAATCTCAGGAGTTTATGACCATGACTACCGCTTTCTCTCTTGCTCCACTGTTCCGCCATTCCGTTGGTTTCGACCGTTTCAACGACCTGTTCGAATCCGCGGCACGTAATGAGGCCGGTAGCAGCTACCCGCCCTACAACGTGGAAAAGCATGGCGAGGACCACTACCGCATTGTGGTTGCCGCAGCCGGTTTCCAGGAGCAGGACCTCGACCTGCAGGTCGAGAAAGGTGTCCTGACCGTAACCGGTGGCAAGCGCGACAATAGCGCCACTGAAGTGACCTACCTGCATCAGGGTATCGCGCAACGCGCCTTCAAGCTGTCGTTCCGCCTGGCCGACCATATCGAAGTGAAAGCCGCCGGCCTGGCCAACGGCCTGCTCAGCATCGACCTGCTGCGCATCGTGCCTGAAGAAGCCAAGGCCAAGCGCATCCCGATCAATGGCGAAAAACCAGCGCTGAACTGATCACGCTGCAATGAAGAAGGGCACCCTCGGGTGCCCTTTTTTTTTGTGGTCGCCTGCATCTGCTTCAGTAGTCTGCCGGCGCCTCCTGCAACAGTTTGCGAAATTCCGGCAACGGCAACGGCCGGCTGTGCAGGTAACCCTGGTACAGGTGACAGCCCAGCTGTTCGAGAAACTCAAGTTGCTCGGTCAGCTCCACCCCCTCGGCAATCACTGCCAGGTCCAGGCTGCGGGCCATGGCGACAATGGCGCGGACGATTTCGGCGTCGTTGGGGTCGATCGGTGCATCGCGCACGAAGGTCTGGTCGATCTTCAGCGCATCGACCGGCAGGCGCTTGAGGTAAGTCAGCGACGAATAGCCAGTGCCAAAGTCATCCATGGCGAAACTCACCCCGTAACGCTTCAGTTCGCGCATCTTGCTGATGGTGTCTTCCAGGTTCTGGATGACGATGCCTTCGGTGATCTCCAGCTTGAGCATGTGCCGAGGCAGCCGGTAATCGTCCAGGCTGCGCAGCACGCGCTCCACAAAGTTGTTCTGGCGGAACTGTCGCGGGCTGATGTTCACGCACAGGCTGAAATCATCCGCATCGATCAGGCCGTCGGTCAGCATGCGTGCACAAGCATCGCAGGCTTCATCCAGGATCCAGCTGCCAACTTCAAGGATCAGGCCGCTTTCCTCCAGCACCTGAATGAACTGTGCGGGCGGCTGCTGGCCCAGTTGCGGGTGGTGCCAGCGCAGCAGCACCTCGGCGCCGACGATACGGTTGTCGCGGGCATCCACCTGCGGCTGGAAGTGCAGCGCCAGTTCGCCACGGGCCAGGGCAAGGCGCAGGTCGTTTTCCATGCGCAGGCGCTCGCTGGCAGCTTTCTGCATGGTGGTGTGGAACAGCTGGGTGGTGTTGCGCCCGGAGTCCTTGGCCCGGTACAGGGCGATATCGGCACGCTTGAGCAGATCGGCCGGGGTGGTGCCGTGGTCGGGGATCAGCGCCACGCCGATGCTGGGCGTTACCTGCAGGCGCTGGCCATCCAGCGACATCGGTTCGGCCAGCAGTTCACGCAGGGTGTCGGCCAGTTCACGGACTTTTGCCTCCACCAGCTCACGGCTGCCCTCCAGGCCGCTGAGCAGTACCACGAACTCGTCGCCACCCAGGCGGGCCACGGTGTCCTCCAGGCGCACACTGGCTTCCAGGCGGGCGGTGATGATCTTCAGCACCGTGTCGCCCACCGGGTGGCCCAGTGAGTCGTTGATGTGCTTGAAGTGGTCGAGGTCGAGGAACAATAGGGCGCCGCGCAGGTTATGGCGCTTGAGCAGGGCGATCTGCTGGCTCAGGCGGTCCATCAGCAGGGCGCGGTTGGGCAGGTTGGTCAACGGGTCGTGATAGGCCAGGTGGCGGATCTGCGCCTGGGCGTTCTTCAGCTGGCTGACGTCGCGGGCAGTCAATAGCAGGCAGTCGACTTCGTTGAGGGTGATCGGCTCGACAGAGACTTCAACGGTGAGGATATCGCCGCGCTTGTTACGGCCGAGCATTTCCCGGTGATGCACCCGGCCGCGGTCGCGCAATTCGGCCAGCAACGCGCTGCGCTGCTTGTCGTCGGCCCAGATACCGATTTCGTACACCGTGTGGCCGACCACATCGGCGGCGCTGTAGCCAGTCAGGCGGCAGAAGCCGTCGTTGATTTCCAGGTACCGGCCGCTGTGGCGTTCGGTGATGGTGATGGCGTCGGGGCTGGAGTGGAAGGCCTTGGCAAACTTCTCTTCGCTGGATTTGAGCGCCGCCTCGGCGCGTTGCTGCTGGGTGATGTCGCGCAGGGTGGTAACGCTGCAGGGCTGGTCGTCAACGGTGATCAGGCGGCTGGAGATCACGCAGGTCAACGGCGCGCCGTTGCGGTGGTTGACCACCACGGCGACGTTGCTCAAGGCCTGTTCGCGGATTACCCGCTCGATACGTTGCGCACGCTCGATGGACTCGGCCCACAGGCCGATTTCCTCGGCGGTGCGGCCGATCACCTGGCCGCTGTCCCAGCCAAAGGTCTGGCTGAACGCCGGGTTGATCTCGATGAACTGGCCGGTGTCCTGGCGGGTCACGCAGATCGGGTCGGGGCTGACCTGGAACAGGCTGGCGAACTTCTCTTCCGAGGCGCTCAGGCGCTGCTCGCGCTCTACCTGGTCGGTGATGTCGAGCAGGGTGCCGGCCATGCGCAGCGGGTTGCCCTGCTCGTCGCGGTACAGCCGTGCGCGGCTTTCGATGTAACGCGAAATCCCGCTTTCCAGCTGCACCCGGTAGGTGATCTGGTAGTTGCCGGCGGGCCCTTCGCGCAGGCTGCGGTAGGCCTGGCGCATCGAGTTGCGTTCCTGCTCTGGCACCCCCTCGAAAAACGCATCGAACGATTCGTGAAAAGGGGTGGGCGGCAGGCCGTGCAGTTGCGCGGCGCGGGCCGAGCCGTAGAGCATGCCGCTGGGGATGTGCCAGTCCCAGGTGCCCAGCTGCGCCGAGTCCAGGGCCAGGTCCAGGCGCTCCTGGCTGTCCTTCAGCGCCTGCTCGGCGCGCTTGCGTTCGGTGGTGTCGACAAAGGTGCTGATCAGGAAGGTGACGCCCTCCAGTTCGATGCCCTGGGTGCAGAGGATGCCGTCATGCACCTTGCCGCTGGTGGCGCGGAACTGCACCTCCATGATCAGCGGGCCGCCGCTGGCGCGGGTCGACTCCATCACCTGGTGGCGCTGTTCGGGGTTGACCCACAGGCCCAGCTCCAGGCTGGTCTTGCCTATTACCTGGCTCCCGGGCCAGCCGAACATGTCTTCGAAGTGCTGGTTGACCTCGAAGATCATGCCGTCGTGGCGGCGGGTGAGAAGAATGGCGTTGGGGCTGAGGTGGAACAGGGTGGCGAAGCGCTTTTCCGAATTGATCAGCGCTGTTTCCCGTTCGCGCTGGCGGGTGATTTCGCGGATCACCCCGATCATTTGTGGCCGGCCATGCTGGTCGTGGGTCAGGCTGCCGTTGATCTCCAGCCAGTGCAGGCTACCGTCCGGCCAGCGAATACGGTGACGCATGGCCTGTTCCACCGGCTCGCCGTTGAACACCGCCTGGAATACCTGGCGCGTGCGCGCGCGGTCTTCCTCGGGCAGCAGATCGAGGTAGTCTACATCGGCGGGCAACGGCCGCTGCGGGTCGAAGCCGAACAGGGCCTGGGTGCCCCGTGACCAGCTGACCCGGCCGCTTTCGATATCCCATAGCCAGGCCCCCAGGCGCGCACCGTTGAGGGCTGCCAGCAGTTGTGGGGCGTTCTGTCAGGCCTGTTCCGACTCTTGGGGATCGGCCGCTGGGATACGCGGCAGGCGCAAAAAGCGGTTTGCTGATTTGGGCATCGGTACCAGACCTTTGGCGTATGACGCGTCCTTGAATTGGAAGTACCGGGCTGACGGCCGGTCAGGCGGGCCCTGCGTGGCTGTCGAGCAGGGCCATGAATGCCCTGGT
This sequence comes from Pseudomonas sp. YNh, assembly GCF_037993085.1. Lineage (NCBI taxonomy): Bacteria > Pseudomonadati > Pseudomonadota > Gammaproteobacteria > Pseudomonadales > Pseudomonadaceae > Pseudomonas > Pseudomonas sp. YNh. Next base: position 7,667 of record NZ_JBBMRJ010000043.1, read on the forward strand.
CGCGTTCGATAGCGTTCGCTCCGTATGCAGAATGTAGCCTAGCTGGCGCGACAGCTGTATGCCCGGCAAGGCGATGGGTGCAACCTGTTCGTCGAGCATGGTGCGCGGCAATACGCTCCAGGCCAGGCCGATCGACACCATCATCTTGATGGTTTCCAGGTAGTTGGTGCTCATGGCGATGTTCGGCGTAAGGCCCTGGCTTTCGAACAGGCGCTGGACAATATGGTGGGTGAAGGTGTTGCCGCCAGGGAATACCGCCGGGTGGCGGGCGACATCCGCCAGGCTGACCTCATGGTTGTTGGCCAGCGGGTGCTCGGGGGCGGCGACGAAGTCCAGGGCGTCGTCCCACACCGGCACGGCTTTGACCAGGTGATGCGGGTCGGGCGCCAGGGTGATCACGGCAATTTCGGCGCGGCCATGCAGAATTTCGTCGTAGGCCTGTTCCGAATCCAGAAACTGAATATCCAGCGCCACGGCCGGGTACTGGCGGGTGAACGCCCGCAGCAGTGGCGGCAGGCGGTGCAGGCCGATGTGGTGGCTGGTGGCCAGGGTCAGACGACCGCTCACGGCCCCGGTCAGATTGGTCAGGGCGCGTCGGGTATCATCAAGGACATTGAGGATCTGGTAGGCCCGTGGCAGCAGGGCGCGCCCGGCCTCGGTCAAAGTCACCTCGCGGCCCAGGCGGTCGAACAGGCGCACCCCCAGTTGCTGCTCCAGCCCGGCGATGCGTTTGCTGATGGCCGGCTGGGTCAGGAACAGCCGTTCGGCAGCCCCGGAAAAGCTGCCGGTTTCGGCAATGGCGATAAAGGCACTGAGGTTGGCCAGGTCCATGTAGTCGTATTCCTTTGGGTTATCCAAAGCATAAAAATTATGAATTTGAGTTATTCAATCTAACCCCCTAGCATCGTCCGTACAAGCCAAGGGGTCTTTGGCATAGAAAGACGCTGATGAGGAACAGTCTGATGGCTGGCAAAACGCTCTACGACAAACTCTGGGAAGCCCATGAGGTCAAGCGCCGTGATGACGGCTCGTCCTTGATCTACATCGACCGCCACATCATCCACGAAGTGACGTCGCCCCAGGCCTTCGAAGGCCTGCGCCTGGCCAACCGCAAACCGTGGCGCATCGACACCAACATCGCCACCCCCGACCACAACGTGCCGACCACGCCAGAGCGCAAGGGCGGTATCGAGGCCATCGTCGACCAGGTGTCGCGCCTGCAGGTGCAGACCCTTGACGAAAACTGTGACGAGTACGGCATCGTCGAATTCAAGATGAATGACGAACGCCAGGGCATCGTCCACGTCATCAGCCCGGAGCAGGGGGCCACCTTGCCTGGCATGACCGTGGTCTGCGGCGACTCGCACACCTCCACCCATGGCGCCTTCGGTGCCTTGGCCCACGGCATTGGCACTTCCGAGGTTGAGCACGTGCTCGCCACCCAGTGCCTGGTCGCCAAGAAGATGAAGAACATGCTGGTGCGCGTGGAAGGCCAATTGCCTGCCGGCGTTACCGCCAAGGACATCGTCCTGGCCGTGATCGGCAAGATCGGCACCGCCGGTGGCAACGGCCACGCCATGGAGTTCGCCGGCAGCGCCATCCGCGAATTGTCGATGGAAGGCCGCATGACCATCTGCAACATGTCCATCGAGGCCGGTGCCCGTGTGGGCCTGGTGGCCACTGACGCCACCACCGTTGCCTACGTCGAAGGCCGCCCGTATGCGCCGAAGGGCGAGCAGTGGAAGCAAGCGGTCGAGTCGTGGAAAGACCTGGTGTCGGATGACGATGCCGTGTTCGACACCGTGGTCGAGCTGGATGCCAGCCAGATCAAGCCACAAGTCAGCTGGGGCACCTCGCCCGAGATGGTGTTGGCCGTCGACCAGCGCGTGCCGGACCCGGCTGCCGAAGCCGACCTGGTCAAGCGTGGTTCGATCGAGCGTGCCTTGAAGTACATGGGCCTGACCGCCAACCAGGCGATCACCGATATCCAGCTGGACCGCGTGTTCATCGGCTCGTGCACCAACTCGCGTATCGAAGACCTGCGCGCCGCGGCCGAAATCGCCAAGGGCCGCAAGGTAGCCGCTACCGTCAAGCAAGCCATCGTCGTGCCGGGCTCGGGCCTGGTCAAGGCCCAGGCCGAGCGCGAAGGCCTGGACAAGATCTTTGTCGAAGCCGGTTTCGAATGGCGCGAGCCAGGCTGTTCGATGTGCCTGGCGATGAACCCGGACCGCCTGGAGAGCGGCGAGCACTGTGCGTCCACCTCCAACCGCAACTTCGAAGGCCGTCAGGGCGCCGGTGGCCGTACCCACCTGGTCAGCCCGGCCATGGCGGCCGCTGCCGCGGTGACCGGCCACTTCATCGATGTCCGCGAGTTGATCCAAGGGAGCGCAGCATGAAAGCCTTTACACAGCACACTGGCCTCGTCGCGCCGTTGGACCGTGCCAACGTCGACACCGACCAGATCATCCCCAAGCAGTTCTTGAAGTCGATCAAGCGCACAGGTTTTGGCCCCAATCTGTTCGACGAATGGCGTTACCTGGACGTGGGCCAGCCGTACCAGGACAACAGCAAGCGCCCGGTCAACCAGGATTTCGTGCTCAACCACGAACGCTACCAGGGTGCCAGCGTGTTGCTGGCGCGGGAGAACTTCGGTTGCGGCTCCAGCCGTGAGCACGCCCCGTGGGCACTGGATGAGTACGGCTTCCGCAGCATCATTGCGCCGAGCTTTGCCGACATCTTCTTCAACAACAGCTTCAAGAACGGCCTGTTGCCGATCATCCTCAGCGATGAAGAAGTGGACGAGCTGTTCAAGCAGGTTGAAGCCAACCCGGGCTACCAGCTGACCGTCGACCTGCAAGCGCAGGCGGTGACCCGCCCGGATGGCAAGGTGCTGCACTTCGAGATCGATGCGTTCCGCAAACACTGCCTGCTCAACGGCCTGGACGATATCGGCCTGACCCTGCAGGACAGCGATGCGATCAAGGCCTTCGAAGGCAAGCACCGCGCCAGCCAGCCTTGGCTGTTCCGTGATGCCTGAGTGATGTAGGTGAGTTTGCTGGCCTCATCGCCGGCAAGCCAGCTCCCACAGGGTCACCACAGGCCTGAATGCTGTTGGTTTCCTGTGGGAGCTGGCTTGCCGGCGGTAGGGCCAGTAGAAACAACCCAAGACCAAAGGATTTAAACATGACCAGCACCCAACACACCGACGTGGTCCAGCGCCAGTTCGGCGAACAGGCCAGCGCCTACCTCAGCAGCGCCGTGCACGCCCAGGGCAGTGAATTCGCCCTGTTGCAGGCCGAGCTGGCGGGGCAGGCGCATGCCCGCGTGCTGGACCTGGGCTGCGGTGCCGGTCATGTCAGTTTCCACGTCGCCCCGCTGGTTGCCGAGGTGGTCGCCTACGACCTTTCGCAATCCATGCTCGACGTGGTCGCCAGCGCCGCCGCCGATCGCGGCCTGGCCAATATCACCACCCAGCGCGGCGCCGCCGAACGCCTGCCGTTCGCCGATGCCACGTTCGACTTCGTCTTCAGCCGCTACTCGGCCCACCACTGGAGCGACCTGGGCCTGGCCCTGCGCGAAGTACGCCGGGTGCTCAAGCCAGGCGGCGTGGCAGCGTTCATCGATGTGATGTCGCCGGGCAGCCCGCTGCTCGACACCTACCTGCAAACGGTCGAAGTGCTGCGCGACACCAGCCATGTGCGCGATTACTCCGCCGCCGAATGGCAGCGCCAGGTCAGCGAAGCCGGCCTGCATGTGCGCAGCCACACGCGCCAGCCGCTGCGCCTGGAGTTCACCAGCTGGGTCGAGCGCATGCGCACCCCCGAGCCGATGCGCGTGGCCATCCGCCAATTGCAGCAAGCCATGGGTGAAGAAGTACGGCAGTATTACCAGATCGAGGCCGATGGCTCGTTCAGCACCGATGTGCTGGTGTTGTGGGCCGAGCGTTAAGCACTTTTCGGTGGGGCCCGTCTGGCCGCACCGCGTGAATGGATAGAGGAAAGCATGAGCAAGCAGATTCTGATTCTCCCAGGTGACGGTATCGGCCCGGAAATCATGGCCGAAGCGGTCAAGGTGCTGGAACTGGCCAACGACAAGTTCCAGCTCGGCTTCAGCCTGGAGCACGACGTGATCGGTGGCGCCGCCATCGACAAGCACGGCGTGCCGCTGGCCGACGAAACCCTGGAGCGTGCGCGCAAGGCCGATGCCGTGCTGCTGGGCGCCGTGGGTGGCCCGAAGTGGGACAAGATCGAGCGTGACATCCGCCCGGAGCGCGGCCTGCTGAAAATCCGTTCGCAACTGGGCCTGTTCGCCAACCTGCGCCCAGCCATCCTCTACCCGCAACTGGCCGATGCCTCGTCGCTGAAGCCGGAAATCGTTTCGGGCCTGGACATCCTCATCGTCCGTGAGCTGACCGGTGGCATCTACTTCGGTGCCCCGCGTGGCCAGCGCGAGCTGGAAGGCGGCGAGCGCCAGGCCTACGACACCCTGCCGTACAGCGAAAGCGAAGTGCGCCGCATTGCCCGTGTCGGCTTCGACATGGCCCGCGTGCGCGGCAAGAAGCTGTGCTCGGTGGACAAGGCCAACGTCCTGGCGTCCAGCCAGCTGTGGCGTGAAGTGGTCGAAGACGTGGCCAAGGACTACCCGGATGTCGAACTGAGCCACATGTACGTCGACAACGCTGCCATGCAGCTGGTACGTGCACCCAAGCAGTTCGACGTGATGGTGACCGACAACATGTTCGGTGACATTCTGTCGGATGAAGCTTCCATGCTGACCGGTTCCATCGGCATGCTGCCTTCTGCATCGCTGGATGCCGACAACAAGGGCATGTACGAGCCGTGCCACGGCTCGGCACCGGACATCGCCGGCCTTGGCATCGCCAACCCGCTGGCGACCATCCTGTCGGTGTCGATGATGCTGCGTTACAGCTTCAATCAGTCGGCTGCTGCCGAGGCGATCGAGAAGGCCGTCAGCCTGGTTCTGGACCAGGGCCTTCGCACCGGCGACATCTTCTCTGAAGGCTGCCGTAAAGTTGGTACGCAGGAAATGGGCGACGCAGTAGTCGCAGCGCTGCGGAATCTGTAATCTCTCTGGCCCGCCACCCAAAATTCCCGGTGGCGGCCCACTTTTAGCAAAGGTGTAGTTGCGATGAAACGTGTAGGTCTGATCGGTTGGCGCGGTATGGTCGGTTCCGTGCTCATGCAGCGGATGCTGGAGGAGCAGGATTTCGACCTTATCGAGCCGGTGTTCTTCACTACTTCCAACGTGGGTGGCCAAGGCCCGAACGTGGGCAAGGATACAGCGCCGCTCAAGGACGCGTATTCGATTGAAGAACTCAAGACCCTCGACGTTATCCTGACCTGCCAGGGCGGCGACTATACCAACGAGGTCTTCCCCAAGCTGCGTGAAGCCGGCTGGCAGGGTTACTGGATCGATGCTGCCTCGTCCCTGCGTATGCAGGATGACGCCGTGATCGTCCTCGACCCGGTCAACCGCAAGGTCATCGACCAGCAGCTGGACGCCGGTACCAAGAACTACATCGGCGGCAACTGCACCGTCAGCCTGATGCTGATGGGCCTGGGTGGCCTGTTTGAAGCCGGCCTGGTCGAGTGGATGAGCGCCATGACCTACCAGGCAGCCTCGGGTGCCGGCGCGCAGAACATGCGCGAGCTGATCAAGCAGATGGGTGCCACCCACGCCGCCGTCGCCGACGACCTGGCCAACCCGGCCAGCGCCATCCTCGACATCGACCGCAAGGTTGCCGAGGCCATGCGCAGCGAAGCCTTCCCGACCGAGAACTTTGGCGTGCCACTGGCGGGTAGCCTGATCCCGTGGATCGACAAGGAACTGCCGAACGGCCAGAGCCGTGAAGAGTGGAAGGCCCAGGCCGAGACCAACAAGATCCTCGGCCGCTTCAAGAGCCCGATCCCGGTCGACGGCATCTGCGTGCGCATCGGCGCCATGCGTTGCCACAGCCAGGCGCTGACCATCAAGCTGAACAAGGATGTGCCGATCGCCGACATCGAAGGCATGATCAGCCAGCACAACCCTTGGGTGAAACTGGTGCCGAACCAGCGTGAAATCAGCATGCAGGAACTGAGCCCAACCAAGGTCACCGGCACCCTGAACATCCCGGTTGGCCGCCTGCGCAAGCTGAACATGGGCTCGCAGTACCTGGGCGCTTTCACCGTGGGTGACCAACTGCTGTGGGGCGCTGCCGAACCGCTGCGCCGCATGCTGCGGATTCTGCTGGAGCGTTGATCGTTCTGCGTTGACTAAAAAACCCGCGCTGGAGACAGCGCGGGTTTTTTTGTGTTCGGGGGTGAGGGTTTCAGCGCCTGTGAGATCGAGCGCCGCGCGGGCGGCGCTCGATCTCACAAACACCGCAAATCCCAAGCCATCCCCGCTAGCCCTCACGCAACCCACGGCGACGAAGATACGGCCAGCACAGACAAACCCCTGCAATCCGAGTAAAGTGCCGCCCCCGCCGTTTTCTGCAAGAGGATCCCTACCATGACACACCCTTTGGACATCGCCGTCGTCGGCGCCACCGGCAGCGTCGGTGAAGCCTTGGTGCAGATCCTCGAAGAACTCGCGTTCCCGGTCGCCACCTTGCACCTGCTGGCCAGCATGGAGTCGGCAGGCAGCAGCGTGATGTTCGCCGGCAAGAAGCTCAAGGTGCGTGAAGTCGACAGCTTCGACTTTGCCCAGGTCAAGCTGGCCTTCTTCGCCACTGGCGCCGCAGTCAGCCGTAGCTTTGCCAGCAAGGCGCTACAGGCGGGCTGCACGGTCATCGACCTGTCTGGTGGCCTGGACGATGCCCTGGCCCTGGTGCCAGAAGCCAACGCAGAGCGCCTGGCCGGCCTGGCGCTGCCGGCACGCATCGTCAGCCCATGCTCGGCCGCGGTTGCCGTGGCGGTCGCGCTGGCACCGCTCAAGGGCCTGCTGGACATTGAGCGGGTGCAGGTGATGGCGTCGCTGGCGGTGTCCGCGCAAGGCCGCGAAGCGGTCAGCGAACTGGCCCGGCAAACGGCCGAACTGCTCAATGCCCGGCCACTGGAGCCGCGTTTCTTCGACCGCCAGGTGGCATTCAACCTGCTGGCCCAGGTGGGGGCCGCCGATGAGCAAGGCCATACCGCGCCGGAGCGCCGCCTGGTCAGCGAGTTGCGCGTGCTGCTGGGCATGCCTGAATTGAAGATTTCGGTGAGCTGCGTTCAAGTCCCGGTGTTTTTCGGCGATAGCTTCAGTGTGGCCGTGCAGAGCCGTCGCCCGGTCGACCTGGCAGCGGTCAACCAGGCACTGGAGGCAGCTGATAGTGTCGAGCTGGTGGAACGTGATGATTATCCGACCCCGGTCGGTGACGCAGTGGGCCAAGACGTGGTCTATGTTGGTCGTGTACGTCACGGTGTTGATGAAGACCAGCAGCTCAACCTCTGGCTGACCACCGACAACGTGCGCAAAGGCGCCGCGCTCAATGCCGTGCAAGTGGCACAATTGTTGATTAAACAGATGCCGTAAAAGATACTGGCGAGCACTTTTGTCCTGCTCTGCTTGCAGGTTTCGGGACGATTCATACAAGGGAAGAGGTCATGCTTCGAATTCGCAAACTGGTTCTGGCCATGGCTGCAGCATCCGCGCTGTCGTCTGGCATGGCGAATGCGCTGGGCCTGGGGGAGCTGACCCTGAAGTCGGCACAGAATCAGCCGCTGGACGCCGAGATCGAATTGCTCGACGTGCGCGACCTCAAGGCCGCCGAAGTGGCGCCAAGCCTGGCGCCACCGGAAGAGTTCAGCAAGGCCGGGGTGGCGTTTCCGACCTACCTCGAAGACCTGACCTTCACACCGGTGATCAACCCCAACGGCAAGAGCGTGCTGCGGGTTACCTCCAGCCAGCCGCTGCCGGGGCCAGTGGTCAAGTTCCTGGTCCAGGTGATGTGGCCGCAGGGCCGCCTGCTGCGCGACTACAGCGTGCTGCTCGACCAGGCCAAGGCCCAGGGCGACAAGCCAGCAGCAGGCAATGTCACACCGGCCACAACCGGTGCCAGCAGCTACACCACCCAGCGCCGCGACACCCTGTGGCAGATTGCTGCGCGCAACACCCAGGGTGGCTCGATCCAGCAGACCATGATCGCGATCCAGGCGCTGAACCCCGACGCCTTCATCGGCAACAACATCAACCAGCTGAAGGTTGGCCAGGTACTGCGCCTGCCCGACCAGCAGCAGATCCAGAACATTGCCCAGGGCGAGGCAAACAGCGAGGTGGCCGAACAGTATGCCGCCTGGCGTGAAGGCCGCCGCCTGGGCCCGCGTGCCCGCCAGCTCGACGCTACCCGCCGTGGCGCCGCCGAAGCTGCCCCGGCGCGCATCGCCCAGGGTGACAACCTGCGCCTGGTAAGCCCGGGTAACCAGACCGGTGCCGGCCAGGCCAAGGCACTCAACGACAAGCTGGCCGTGGCCCAGGAAAGCCTGGACACCAGCCGCCGCGACAACGACGAACTGAAAAGCCGCATGACCGACCTGCAGAGCCAGCTGGACAAGCTGCAGCGTCTGATCGAGCTGAAGAACGACCAGCTGGCGCGCCTTGAAGCCCAGGGTGCAGCCGCCCCGGCAGTGGCTGCTGCAACGCCGGCGCAGCCAGCAGCGGCAGCCCAGCCGGTGGTCAAGCCGGCACCTGCTGCCGCCGATACCGCGCCCAAGCCGGTGCCGGCCGCCAAGCCTGCGCCAGCCACCCAGCCGAACAGTGCACTCGACCAGGTCCTGGGCAACCCGTGGCTGCTTGGGTTGATTGCCGGCTCCAGCATTCTGGTGCTGGCGTTGCTGCTGTGGTTGCTGGCGCGCAAGCGCAAGGCCCAGCAAGAAGCTGAAAAGCACCTGCGCATGGCGCGGGCGCTGGAAGAAGAGCAAGCCCCAGGTTTTGACACTGATACCGAGAGCCTCGACGGCGTCGAAGTCTCGGAGCCGAGCGTGACCTTGTCGCCAGCCGTGGTCGCAGCTTCGGCTGCCGCTGCCGTTGCTGCGGAGAAAGTGGCAGCGCCAGCCGCCGAGGCAGAACTCGAGCCCGAGCCGTACGCACATCCGCACGCCGCGCTGTTGGCCGAAGTCGACCAATGCCTGGCCGAGGGCCGCCTGAACCGCGCCACCGAGCTGCTGGAGCCCGCTGTGGCCGCCGCGCCAGAGCGTGACGACCTGCGCCTGAAACTGATGGATGTGTACGCCCGCCAGGGTGACCAGAGCGCGTTTGCCGAACAGGAGCGCAAGCTGCCGGCCAGCGAGCAGAACACTGCCCAGGTTGCCGACCTGAAAGAGCGCTACCCGGCCATGCTTGGCCTGGCCGCGGCCGGCCTGGGTGCGGCGGCACTGGCTGCCGAAATGGATGAGCAGTACGTGCAGGAGCTGCTGCACGACGAGCCTGAGGCGCCGGTGGTTGCCGATGTGGTGCCTGACGAGGTGCCTGAGTTCGAGCCAGGGGCGGACGCTGAGCCGGAGGCTTTGGCGCAAGCAGAGCCTGAAGCCGAGCTGGACGCCTTCGAAGAAGTGCCAATCCTTGATGCACCGGGTCTGGATGAGCCGGACCTGGACAGCGACTTTGACCTGAGCCTGGGTGAAGACCTGCCGGAAGAAGATCCGCTGGCAGCGCCGTTGCTGGACGAGCCGGCGGCACAGGAACCTGTACCCGATGAGCTGGTAATTGCCGAGCCTGTGCTGGATGAGCCAGCGCTGGAAGAGGCTCAGCCAGAAGAGCAGCCGTTTGCCGTGGATGCCGAACTGCAAGCCGACGCCGACGCTGATTTCGAGGCCATGCTGGCCCAGGCAGAGCCACAGCCTGCGGTGGACCTGTCCGATTTCGACCTCGATGTCACTGAGCCGGTTGCCCCGGCCGCCCCGCAAGCGGTGGAAGAGGCCCCCGTGGACATCGCCGCCGAACTGGCTGCCTTCGACAGCGTGCCGGAGTTTGACCCGGTTTCCGAGTTCGACATGCCGTCGGACTTCGACCTGTCGCTGTCGCTGGACGACGATTCGCCGGCCGCCAAAAGCTTTGCCTCGGAGCTGGACGACGTCAACGCCGAGCTGGACAAGCTGTCGCAGAGCCTCGAATCGCCATCGCTGGAGCCACACTTCACCAGCGAGGACGCGGTTGCGCAGCCTGAGCCCGAGCCCTTGGACGACCTGGACTTCGACTTCTTCTCCGGCAGTGACGAAGTAGCCACCAAGCTCGACCTGGCCCGCGCCTACATCGACATGGGCGACAACCAGGGCGCGCGCGACATCCTTGATGAAGTGGTCAAGGACGGCGACGACACCCAGCGCCAGGAAGCCGAGGACATGCTCTCTCGCCTGGTCTGATGCAAGCAGGGCAGGCCTCTTCGCGGGCTTGCCCGCTCCCACAGGGTCTCCACAAGTCTTCGACCTTGTGAGTAACCTGTGGGAGCGGGCAAGCCCGCGAAGACGCCCGCAAGCGCTACACACCTCCAATGGCAGCCCTACAAGGCTGCCGTTGTCGTTATAATCCCCGCCATTCCGTACACCCCACAGGTTTCATGCGCTTGGACATCATCGACACCGCTGCCGCCGAATCCGCGGCCGAAGGCTACTCCCGAATCGCCCTGGGCGTGGAATACAAGGGCGCCCGCTACCGCGGCTGGCAGCGTCAGGCCAGTGGAGTGCCCAGTGTGCAGCAAGCGCTGGAACAAGCGTTGTCCAAGGTCGCCAACGAACCGATTTCGGTGATCTGCGCCGGGCGTACCGATGCCGGCGTGCATGGCTGCGGGCAGATCGTGCATTTCGATACCCGCGCCGTACGCGACGAGCGCGCCTGGACCCTGGGCACCAACTTCAACCTGCCGCACGACATCAGCGTGGTCTGGTCGCGGCCGATGCCGGCCGACTTCCATGCCCGCTTCAAGGCGTGTGCCCGGCGCTACCGCTACGTCATCTACAACGACCCGATCCGCCCGGCGCACCTGGCCGAGGAAGTGACCTGGAACCACCGCCCGCTGGATGTCGAGCGCATGGCCGAAGCGGCGCAGTTCCTGCTTGGCACCCACGACTTCAGCGCCTTCCGCGCCAGCCAGTGCCAGGCCAAGTCGCCGATCAAGCACATCTATCACCTGCGCGTTACCCGCCATGGCCAGATGATCGTGCTGGACGTGCGCGCCACCGCCTTCCTGCACCACATGGTGCGTAACATTGTCGGTGTGCTGACAGCCATCGGCGCCGGCGAGCGCCCGGTCACCTGGGCGCGTGAAGTGCTGGAAGGGCGCGACCGCCGTGAAGCCGGGGTCACCGCCCATCCGTACGGGCTTTACCTGGTCAAGGTGGAGTACCCCGAGGAATATGTGCTGCCCCAGCGTTACATCGGCCCACACTTTTTGACCGGCTACGAAGCGTTGGCAGACTGACGGACGAAAAGCCATTTGCTAACATCCGGCCTTTCACCGTAACAATCAGGGTTCGCTGTCCATGAGCAATGTTCGCAGCAAGATCTGCGGGATTACCCGTATCGAAGACGCACTGGCCGCTGCCGAAGCGGGTGCCGATGCCATCGGCTTTGTCTTCTATGCCAAAAGCCCGCGGGCCGTGGACGTGCGACAGGCACGGGCGATCATTGCCGAGTTGCCACCGTTCGTGACCACGGTCGGGCTGTTTGTCAACGCTTCGCGTTGCGAGCTGAACGAGATCCTCGAAGTGGTTCCGCTGGACCTGCTACAGTTCCACGGCGATGAAACCCCGCAAGACTGCGAAGGCTACCACCGCCCCTGGATAAAGGCCCTGCGTGTGCGCCCGGGCGATGACCTGGAAGCGGCCTGCCAGCTTTACGCAGGGGCCCGCGGCATATTGCTGGACACCTACGTGGCAGGCGTACCCGGGGGAACCGGTGAAGCGTTCGACTGGTCACTGGTGCCGGCACACCTGAGCAAGCCCATCATCCTGGCGGGCGGGCTGTCGGCCGATAACGTCGGCCAGGCGATTGCCCAGGTGCGGCCTTATGCGGTGGATGTCAGCGGTGGCGTCGAACAGGCCAAGGGCATCAAGGACGCGGCGAAGATCGAGGCCTTCATGCAGGCGGTGAAACAGGCGTGATGGCAGATGTGACGGCTGGCTGCGCGCCATCGTCCATAGCTTTCGCAGCCCTGCGGGGCAGCCGCCGGTGGCGGCACAACAACACATTAGCGGTGGAGTGGCACGCTGGAAGCCCCGGCGGCCGGTCCATCATCGTTTCATAAAAGATTTTGAGCTCAAGGGCAGGGCAGGGCCGGTGAAGCCGACCCCCGCTTGCCAATACTGGAGAAAGAAAGCATGAGCAACTGGTTAGTCGACAAACTGATCCCTTCGATCATGCGTTCCGAGGTGAAGAAGAGCTCGGTGCCTGAGGGCCTGTGGCACAAGTGCCCGTCCTGCGAGGCCGTGCTGTATCGTCCGGAGCTGGAAAAGACCCTGGATGTCTGCCCCAAGTGCAACCACCACATGCGCATCGGCGCACGTGCGCGCATTGATATCTTCCTCGACGCGGAAGGCCGTGCCGAACTGGGTGCCGACCTGGAGCCAGTCGACCGCCTCAAGTTCCGTGACGGCAAGAAGTACAAGGACCGCCTGACCGGCGCCCAGAAGCAGACCGGCGAAAAGGACGCGCTGATCTCCATGAGCGGCACCCTGATGGGCATGCCGATCGTGGTCAGCGCCTTCGAATTCTCGTTCATGGGCGGCTCCATGGGGGCCATTGTCGGCGAGCGCTTCGTGCGTGCGGCCAACTACGCCCTGGAACACCGCTGCCCAATGGTCTGCTTCTCCGCTTCGGGTGGTGCGCGCATGCAGGAAGCGCTGATCTCGCTGATGCAGATGGCCAAGACTTCGGCCGTGCTGGCGCGCCTGCGCGAAGAAGGCATCCCGTTCATCTCGGTGCTGACCGACCCGGTATACGGCGGCGTTTCCGCCAGCCTGGCGATGCTCGGCGACGTCATCGTCGGTGAGCCAAAGGCCCTGATCGGCTTCGCTGGCCCACGTGTGATCGAGCAGACCGTACGCGAGAAGCTGCCAGAAGGCTTCCAGCGCAGCGAGTTCCTGCTTGAGCACGGTGCTATCGACCTGATCATCTCCCGTGGCGAACTGCGCCCGCGCCTGGCCCGCCTGCTGGCGCAGATGACCGGCCAGGAAACCCCGGAGCAAGCGCGTGAGGCGGCTGCCGTCGCGTGATGAAACAACGATCCCTGGGCGAATGGCTCGCCTACCTCGAGCAGTTGCACCCCTCGGCCATCGACATGGGCCTGGAGCGGTCGCAGAAGGTGCTTGCCCGGCTGGCGCTGGGCAAGCTGGCGCCACGCGTGGTGACGGTGACCGGCACCAACGGCAAGGGCTCGACCTGCGCCTTCGTGGCCTCGCTGCTGCGCGCCCAGGGGCTCAAGGTCGGCGTGTACAGCTCGCCGCACCTGTTGCGTTACAACGAGCGGGTAGTGATCGATGGCCAAGAGGCCAGTGATGAGCGCCTGTGCGAAGCCTTTGCCGCCGTCGAGGCGGCGCGGGGCGAAATTTCCCTGACCTACTTCGAGATGGGCACGCTGGCCGCGTTCTGGTTGTTCTACCAGTCGCAGCTGGATGCCGTGGTGCTGGAAGTGGGCCTTGGTGGCCGCCTGGACACCGTGAACGTGGTGGATGCCGACCTGGCCCTGGTGACCAGTATCGGCGTCGACCATGTCGATTACCTGGGCGATACTCGCGAGCTTGTGGCCTTCGAGAAGGCCGGCATCTTCCGCACGGGCAAGCCGGCCCTGTGTGGTGACCTGGACCCGCCGAAGCCGTTGCTGGACAAGGCTGCCGAACTGGCAGCGCCGCTGTTCCTGCGCGGTCGTGACTTCGATCTGGCCAGTGCCGATGGCAACTGGAGCTGGCGCGGTACGGCGGCTGATGGTGCGCAGGTAGAACTGCGTGACCTGCCTTTGCTTGACCTGCCCATGGAAAACGCCACGCTGGCCCTGCAGGCTTACCTGCTGATGGGGCTGCCGTGGGATGCCGCGCACGTGCGCCAGGCACTGCTGGCGACCCGTATCACCGGCCGCCTCGACCGCCGCCTGCTGAACTGGCAGGGCAAGCCGGTGGAGCTGCTGCTGGATGTGGGGCACAACCCCCATGCAGCGGAGTACCTGGCTCGGCGCCTGGCGGCCCGGCCGCTCAAAGGGCGTCGCCTGGCGGTGTTCGGCCTGCTCGCCGACAAGGACCTGGACGGCGTTGTGGCGCCGCTGCAGGGCCTGGTCGACGACTGGGCCGTGGCGCCCCTGGATACCCCCCGCAGCCGCCCGGCTGCGGAACTGGCCACGGCCTTGACGAACCTCGGTGCTGCGGTGAAGTCTTATGTCAGCGTCGATGCCGCCCTTGAAGGGCAATGCGCGCAGGCGACGGCGGATGATCAGATCTTGCTGTTCGGTTCGTTTTTCTGTGTTGCCCAGGCGCTGGAGTGGCTGGAGCGGCACGCCCAGGAGGGTGGAGTAGATGGCAGTGCTGGATAAAGGGATGAAACAGCGCATGGTGGGTGCGCTGGTGCTGGTGGCGCTGGCGGTTATTTTCCTGCCGATGCTGTTCACCCGCGAGGACGAGATGCGCCAGGTGCACGTCGAAGCCCCGCAGGCACCGGCCATGCCAAGCCTGCCGGAAGTGAAAGTGGACCCGGTCGCCGTGCCGGAGCCGCAGGTCATTCCTGAAGAGCCGCAGCAGCCACCGGTGGTGGTCGACGAGTTCACTGCGCCGGCCGCTACACCCAGCCAGCCCATCACGCCATCGCCGCAGACCCAGGCGCAGGTTCAGCCGGCCAAGCCGCAGGTCCCGGCACCCAAGGTCGAGCCCAGGCCGGCGGCCACCCCGGCACCTGCCACGGCAGTGGCCAAGCCAGCTGCCCCCTCGAAAATCGACGTCAATGGCTTGCCTGTCAGCTGGTCCATCCAGTTGGCCAGCCTGTCCAACCGAGCCGGTGCCGAGAAGCTGCAGCAAACGCTGCGCAGTCAGGGCTACAACGCCTATATCCGCTCGGCGGGCGGGATGAACCGGGTGTATGTCGGGCCGTTGATCGAGCGGGCCGAAGCCGAGCGCACGCGCGACGCCATCAACCGCCAGAACAGCCTCAAGGGCTTTGTGGTGCGTTTCCAGCCAGAGCGCAGCTGATACCCAGTAGCGGCCTTGCTGGCCATTCGCGGGTAAACCCGCTCCCACAGGATGTGAGCAGACCATGCTGTGGCGCGGTCCCTGTGGGAACGGGTTTACCCGCGAATCGCCCAACACCAATCCACCCCACATTCCGCTTACTCCCAGCCCGTCGCTCTGGTAAAATGCGCCGCCTCAAACGTATGCAGGCAGCACCGTGGCATTTACCTTGGTTGATTGGGCGATCATCGCGATCATCGCCGTCTCCACACTGATCAGTCTCAAGCGCGGCTTCGTCAAGGAAGCCTTGTCTTTGCTCATCTGGATCATTGCCGGTGCGGTTGCCTGGATGTTCGGCGGTTCGCTCTCGGTGTATCTTGAGAGCTATATCCAGACGCCATCGATGCGCGTCATCGCCGGCTGCGCCATTCTTTTCGTCGCCACCTTGCTGGTGGGGGCCATGGTCAACTTCCTCGTCGGTGAGCTGATCCGTGTGACCGGGCTGTCCGGTACTGATCGTTTCCTGGGCATGGCCTTCGGCGCCGCGCGCGGGGCCTTGCTGGTAGTGGTGGCCATCGGCCTGATCAGCCTGGGGCCTGTTCAACAAGACACCTGGTGGCAGGAATCACGCCTGATACCACAATTTCTCTTGGTCGCCGACTGGTCGAAAAACCTGATTTTGGGTTTCACCGGCCAGTGGTCGCCCAGTGGGTTGATCAGCGCTCCGGCTGATCTTCCGTTCAAGGAACAGTTGCTCGGTCCGTCCCGGCCCTGAGCGCTATTCACTCAAGTTTCGTCAAAGTAGGGGTTGCGTCGCATGTGTGGCATCGTCGGTATCGTCGGTAAGTCGAACGTCAATCAGGCGCTGTATGACGCGCTTACGGTCCTCCAGCACCGCGGCCAGGACGCTGCCGGTATCGTGACCAGCCATGACGGCCGGTTGTTCCTGCGCAAGGATAATGGCCTGGTGCGCGACGTCTTCCAGCAGCGCCACATGCAGCGCCTGGTAGGCAGCATGGGCATTGGCCACGTGCGCTACCCGACTGCGGGCAGCTCGACCTCGGCCGAGGCCCAGCCGTTCTACGTCAACTCGCCATATGGCATCACCCTGGCCCACAACGGCAACCTGACCAACGTCGAGCAGTTGGCCAAGGAGATCTACGAGTCCGACCTGCGCCACGTCAACACCAACTCCGACTCGGAAGTGCTGCTGAACGTGTTCGCCCATGAGCTGGCGGTGCGCGGCAAGCTGCAGCCGACCGAAGAAGACGTGTTCGCTGCTGTTTCCCACGTGCACAGCCGCTGCGTAGGCGGTTACGCCGTGGTGGCGATGGTCACCGGGTACGGCATCGTCGGTTTCCGCGACCCCCACGGCATCCGTCCGGTGGTGTTCGGCCAGCGTCACACCGACGAAGGCGTGGAATACATGATTGCCTCGGAAAGCGTGGCCCTGGACGTGCTCGGCTTCACCCTGATCCGCGACCTGGCGCCGGGCGAAGCGGTGTACATCACCGAAGAAGGCCAGCTGTTCACCAAGCAGTGCGCCGAATCGCCAAAACTGCAGCCATGCATTTTCGAGCACGTCTACCTGGCGCGTCCGGACTCGATCATCGACGGTATTTCGGTGTACAAGGCCCGTCTGCGCATGGGTGAGAAACTGGCCGACAAGATCATGCGCGAACGCCCGGAGCATGACATCGACGTGGTCATCCCGATCCCGGACACCAGCCGCACTGCCGCGCTGGAGCTGGCCAACCGCCTGGGCGTCAAGTTCCGCGAAGGCTTCGTCAAGAACCGCTACATCGGCCGTACCTTCATCATGCCCGGCCAGGCCGCGCGCAAGAAATCGGTACGCCAGAAGCTCAACGCCATCGAACTGGAGTTCCGCGGCAAGAACGTGATGCTGGTGGACGACTCGATCGTGCGCGGCACCACCTGCAAGCAGATCATCCAGATGGCCCGCGAAGCCGGCGCCAAGAATGTCTACTTCTGCTCCGCAGCCCCGGCAGTACGCTACCCCAACGTCTACGGCATCGACATGCCGAGTGTTCACGAACTGATCGCCCACAACCGTACCACCGAACAAGTGGCCGAGTTGATTGGCGCCGACTGGCTGATCTATCAGGACCTGCCAGACCTGATCGACTCGGTCGGTGGCGGCAAGATCAAGATCGATCACTTCGATTGCGCGGTGTTCAACGGTGAGTACGTCACCGGCGATATCGACGATGCCTACCTCGAGCGTATCGAGCAGGCCCGTAATGACCTGGCCAAGGTCAAGAACCAGGCCGTCAGCGCGATCATCGACCTCTACAACAACTGATTCAGGGAGCGACGGCATGACGGATCAATGGGATGCCGGGCGACTGGACAGCGACCTCGAGGGTGTCGGTTTCGACACCCTGGCGGTGCGCGCCGGTCAACACCGTACACCCGAGGGCGAGCACAGCGAAGCGCTGTTCCTGACCTCCAGCTACGTGTTCCGCACGGCCGCCGACGCGGCCGCGCGCTTTGCCGGTGAAACGCCGGGCAACGTCTATTCGCGTTACACCAACCCGTCGGTGCGTGCCTTCGAGGAGCGTCTGGCGGCCATGGAAGGCGCCGAGCAGGCCGTGGGCACCTCCACTGGCATGGCAGCCATCCTGGCCGTGGTGATGTCGCTGTGCAGCGCCGGTGACCACGTGCTGGTGTCGCAGAGCGTGTTCGGTTCGACCATCAGCCTGTTCGAGAAGTACTTCAAGCGTTTTGGCGTGCAGGTGGACTACGTGCCACTGGTCGACCTCGGCGGCTGGGAAAAGGCCATCAAGGCCAATACCAAGCTGCTGATCGTCGAGTCGCCGTCCAACCCGCTGGCCGAGCTGGTCGATATCACCGCGCTCAGTGAAATCGCCCATGCGCGCGGTGCCATGCTGGTGGTGGACAACTGCTTCAGCACCCCGGCGCTGCAGCAGCCACTGAAGCTGGGTGCCGACATCGTGTTCCACTCGGCCACCAAGTTCATCGACGGCCAGGGCCGTTGCATGGGGGGCGTGGTTGCCGGCCGTGCCGAACAGATGAAAGAAGTGGTGGGCTTCCTGCGTACTGCAGGCCCGACGCTCAGCCCGTTCAATGCCTGGATCTTCACCAAGGGCCTGGAAACCTTGCGCCTGCGCATGCGTGCCCACTGCGAAAGCGCCCAGGCCCTGGCCGAATGGCTGGAGCAGCAGGACGGCGTGGAGAAGGTGCATTACGCCGGCCTGCCCAGCCACCCGCAGCACGAACTGGCCAAGCGCCAGATGAGTGGCTTTGGTGCGGTGGTGAGCTTCGAGGTCAAGGGCGGTAAAGAGGGCGCCTGGCGCTTCATCGACGCCACCCGGGTGATTTCCATAACCACCAACCTGGGTGACAGCAAGACCACCATCGCCCACCCGGCCACCACCTCCCACGGCCGCCTGTCGGCGCAGGAGCGTGAAGCCGCCGGTATCCGCGACAGCCTGATCCGCGTTGCCGTGGGCCTGGAAGATGTGGCTGACCTGCAGGCTGACCTTGCACGCGGGCTGGCCGCACTGTGATGGAAATCCGCGGCAGTACCCCGGGCCAGAATGGCCGGGTAGCCTTGGTCACCGGTGCCGCGCGCGGCATCGGCCTGGGCATTGCCGCATGGCTGATCTGTGAAGGCTGGCAGGTGGTGCTGAGCGACCTGGACCGACAGCGTGGCGGCAAAGTGGCCAAGGCCTTGGGCGACAACGCCTGGTTCATCACCATGGACGTCGCCGACGAGGCCCAGGTCATTGCCGGGGTGTCCGAAGTGCTTGGGCAGTTCGGTCGGCTGGACGCGCTGGTGTGTAATGCCGCCATTGCCAACCCGCACAACCAGACGCTGGAAAGCCTGAGCCTGGCACAGTGGAACCGGGTGTTGGCGGTTAACCTCAATGGCCCGATGCTGCTGGCCAAGCATTGTGCGCCGTACCTGCGTGCGCACAACGGGGCCATCGTCAACCTCACTTCTACCCGGGCGCGGCAGTCCGAGCCCGACACCGAGGCCTACGCAGCGAGCAAGGGCGGCCTGGTGGCCTTGACCCATGCACTGGCCATGAGCCTGGGCCCGGAAATTCGTGTCAATGCAGTGAGCCCGGGCTGGATCGATGCCCGTGACCCGTCGCAGCGTCGTGCCGAGCCGTTGACCGAGGCCGACCATGCCCAGCACCCGACGGGCAGGGTAGGCACCGTGGAAGATGTGGCGGCGATGGTTGCCTGGCTGTTGTCGCGCCAGGCGGCGTTTGTCACCGGTCAGGAGTTTGTGGTCGATGGCGGCATGACCCGCAAGATGATCTACACCTGAGCTCGGCGCTGTAAGGGAAGGGGACCGAAAGGTCCCTTTTCTGTTTTTGCTTTTTTTGAAAAAAATTCAATGGGGCTATTGACTTAGCTTCGCCACCTGCGTAAATTTCGCGGCCTCAGAGAAGCAAACGCAACAAGCAACATCGCGAGGGTGATTAGCTCAGCCGGGAGAGCATCTGCCTTACAAGCAGAGGGTCGGCGGTTCGATCCCGTCATCACCCACCACTTCCTGAGAAGTTCCTGGTGCAAAGGTCTCGCAAGAAGCCGATAGCCAGAGAGGAACGCACTGCGCAGCGGTAGTTCAGTCGGTTAGAATACCGGCCTGTCACGCCGGGGGTCGCGGGTTCGAGTCCCGTCCGCTGCGCCATTTTTCAGTAACAGATGGGTGCCATGCACCGGTCTGAAGCCACAAGGCAAAATGCCTTTGGCTGATCCCAGTTTCAATCAGGCGCAAGCCTGAACGATACGCAGCGGTAGTTCAGTCGGTTAGAATACCGGCCTGTCACGCCGGGGGTCGCGGGTTCGAGTC
>NZ_JBBMRJ010000044.1:0-23726 GCF_037993085.1 Pseudomonas sp. YNh
AACCTCTTTCGCCCGCAGGGCGCCTTCGGCTGGTTCAGTTACACCACTTCCCGGGACACGATCAATACCCGTGTCCGAAAATTGAGTTGGACTCGAAGCTATCGAGGCAGCGGCCAAGGCTGCGGCGGCGAAGGCTCCGTCAATCTGGCAGCTGACTACCTGAACTACGAGGGGCCAGACGCTGGGCGTCCATTTCCACGGCATCGATTGAGTCGCCGCGCAAGAACAAGAAGCAGGTAGACCCCTTCATGCTCGAGTGGATGCACGATAGCTTGTCCCGGGGCAACCTGGTGTTCGCGGCGTTCTACGAGCGAAACTGGAAAACAACGTAATTGGTACAGAAATGGTAAAGGATTAAATTTCGTTCACCTTGCGCCCTTTAGTCATAAGGCATTC
Organism: Pseudomonas sp. YNh; assembly: GCF_037993085.1. Lineage (NCBI taxonomy): Bacteria > Pseudomonadati > Pseudomonadota > Gammaproteobacteria > Pseudomonadales > Pseudomonadaceae > Pseudomonas > Pseudomonas sp. YNh. Next base: position 397 of record NZ_JBBMRJ010000044.1, read on the forward strand.
GACAGCAATTCAGCCATACTCCAGAATGCATCGGTTTTTGGGGAAAACCCTTGCACAGCCAACGACATACCAACTTTTAGTGAGCCTCAACGTGAAAACATCCCTGTCCATCCTCAGCCTGCTGCTGTTGCTCACAGGTACCGCGACCCTTCCGTCGACTGCTGCTGCACAACCCCCGGCCCAAGTCCAACGTGACCCGTCCAAGTTGCATCTGGCTTCAGGCAGCGCCCTGCTGATCGACCTGAATACCAACCAGGAGCTGTATTCGAGCCACGCCGACCGCGTGGTGCCGATCGCTTCGGTAACCAAGCTGATGACAGCGATGGTGGTGCTGGATGCCAAGCTGCCCATGGATGACATGCTCACCATGACCATTGCCAACAACCCGGAAATGAAAGGCGTGTATTCGCGCGTGCGCCTGGGCAGCCAGCTCGACCGCCGCGAAACCCTGCTGATTACCCTGATGTCGTCGGAAAACCGTGCCGCCAACAGCCTGGCCAACGCCTACCCCGGCGGCTATCCGGCGTTCATCAAGGCGATGAATGCCAAGGCCCGCAGCCTGGGCATGGCACATACCCGCTACGTAGAGCCGACCGGCCTGTCGACGCAGAACGTGTCCACCGCCCGCGACCTGGCCAAATTGCTGATGGCTTCGCGCAAATACCCGATGCTGAGCGAGTTGTCGACCACCCGCGAGAAGACCGTGGCCTTCCGCAAGCCCAACTACACCCTGGGCTTCCGCAACACTGACCACCTGGTAAACAAAAGCAACTGGGACATCAAGCTGACCAAGACCGGGTTCACCAACGAAGCCGGGCACTGCCTGGTGCTGCTGACCCGCATGGACAACCGCCCGGTGGCCATGGTCATCCTCGACGCCTTCGGCAAATACACCCACTTCGCCGATGCCAGCCGCATGCGTCAGTGGCTGGAGACCGGTGCCGCCAAGCCGGCACCGGCAGTGGCCATGCAGTACAAGAGCGACCGGCAGAACAAGGGGCGCGTGGCGTCCGAATAAGCGCCTGCCACTGGCGCTGTGTGTGGGAGCGGCCTTGCGGCCCATCGCGACGCAAGGCCGCTCCGACAGGTTGTTGCGCCAGACAGTCAGGCCGTGGCGCTGACCATCCCGCCCGAGCTGCTGCCACCCTCTTGCTGCAACAGCTCCAGTAGCTGCGCCGTGGCAGCCATGATCTGGCCGTTGATGGTTGCAATGCTCGCCTGCTTGGCGCCCACCGCAGCCGCCTTGGCAGCGTCATCCATCTTGCTGTTCTGCAATGCGGCCAACTGCTTCTGCTCCTCGACAAGCTGCTTCTGCAGGTCCTTGATCAGCTGACGCAGCTCGGTTACGGCCTCGGACTCACCACTGTCTTCACTGTCCGTAGGTTGCGCCTGGCTACCCGCAGAAACCTTCATGCTGTCGCTACTGATGCTCAAGGGGCCCAGTGCCTCGCCAGCCTGTTTTGCCTGTTCGCGTTCGGTCGTTGCGTTCGCGCTCAGCGTCTGCGCTGAAATGCCATTGATCATCAGGTTGCTTGCCGTGATTCCGCTCATGTCGATTCCCTGCTGAAAGATAGGTCCTTGCCGTAACCACCCTATCGGCCCCCCCTCGCAGTTCTTTAGCCCGCTTAAATTCCCCCGCGACTGGCTCGTTCCAACACATGTACTTGCGCAGGAGCCGGAGCCCCGGCGGGCGTCCATATTCGACCATTCAGGGAATCGCAGCCATGAGCCAGTCCTCACAGCAGGAAACCATCAAAGATCTGATCGGCGTGGGCTTCGGCCCTTCCAACCTGGCCTTGGCCATTGCCCTGGAAGAACTCGCCGAGTCCCAGGGCCATGCCCTCGACGCACTGTTCATCGACAAGCAGCAGGACTACCGCTGGCACGGCGAAACCCTGGCCACCCAGAGCGAGCTGCAGATCTCGTTCCTCAAGGACCTGGTGTCGTTGCGCAACCCCACCAGCCCCTACAGCTTCGTCAATTACCTGCACCAGAAGCAGCGCCTGGCCGACTTCATCAACCTCGGCACCTTCTACCCCTGCCGCCTGGAGTACAACGACTACCTGCGCTGGGCCGCCGAACACTTCGCCACCCAGGCGGTGTATGGCCAGGAAGTGCTGCGCATCGAACCGGAGGTGCAGGCTGGCCGTGTCGAGCACCTGCGCTTGGTCTCGCGCGACGCCCAGGGCCGCGAATACAGCCGCCGCACCCGCTCGGTGGTGGTTGGCAGCGGCGGCACGCCAAAAATCCCGGAAAAGTTCGGTGCCTTCAAGGACGACCCGCGGGTATTCCATCACTCCCAGTACCTGAGCAGCCTGAACAAGCTGCCGTGCACCGCCGGCAAACCGATGCGCATCGCGGTGATCGGGTCGGGGCAAAGCGCCGCCGAGGCATTCATCGACCTCAACGACAGCTACCCGTCGGTCAAGGTCGACATGGTCCTGCGTGGCTCGGCGCTCAAACCCGCCGACGACAGCCCCTTCGTCAACGAGATCTTCTCGCCGGACTACACCGACCTGGTCTACAACGAACCGGCCGACCAGCGCAGCAAACTGCTGGGCGAATATCACAACACCAACTACTCCGTGGTGGACCTTAACCTGATCGAACGTATCTACGGCATCCTGTACCGGCAGAAGGTCGCCCACCAGCACCGTCACAACGTGCTGTGCCGCCGCCAGGTCGAAGCCGTTGTGGCTACCCGCGAAGGCCTGGAACTGACCCTGCGCGACCTCGCCACCGGCCAGCAGCAAACCCACCGCTACGACGCGGTGATTCTCGCCACCGGCTACGAACGCCGCTCGCACCGTGACTTGCTGGCACCGCTGGCCGGTTACCTGGACGACTTCAGCGTTGACCGCAACTACCGAGTGCTGGCCAGCCCCGACCTGCAGGCCTCGGTGTACCTGCAGGGCTTCTGCGAGAACAGCCACGGCCTGAGCGACACGCTGCTCTCGGTGCTGCCGGCCCGCGCTGCGGAAATTGGCCGTGCGCTGTACCAGGACCTGGCGCAGCTGCACGGCAAACCGCAACCTGCCGTGGCCCTGACCCGCGCCTGACCCCTCTGCAACATCTCTTTTCAAGGCCGGCTGACGCCTCGCGCGCAGGCCGGCCTTGCGCTTAGAAACATTTGCTTGCATTTAAAACGGCAGGTTTTCAATTCTCATTCGTCCTTATCAGTACAGCCCTCTTTGGTTGGGCACACGCTCGACCACCCAATGCAGAAGACCGTCTGATGGCCAAATCACCGAAAAAATCCAAATCCAGGCTGTGGTTCCTGGTCCATAGCTGGCTCGCCCTGCCGATCTGGTTCTTTGTGCTGATCGTCTGCTTTACCGGCATGCTCGCCGTGGTCAGCCAGGAGATCGTCTGGCTTGCCAACTCCGATGTGCGTGCCAGCAAGCCCTACGCCGACGCCGAGCGCCTCAGCTTCCAGCAGGTGCTGGACGCCATGCACAAAGCCGATCCGGACATGGTCGTGGAGTCGCTCAGACAACCCGACGGCTCTCACTTTGCCCTCACGGCGGATGTGACATTGCCAGACGGCACCAGCCCGACGCTGTACGTCAACCCGTACACCGGCGCCATCCAGGGCAAATCCCCCGACTTCAACTTCGAAGGCTTCACCCGCGCCCTGCACGGCTGGTGGCTGGTGCCCTTCACCAACGGTTTCAGCTGGGGCTGGTACCTGGTGTCGATTCTCGGCTTGCCCATGCTGGCATCGTTGGTAACCGGGCTGGTGGTGTACAAGAAGTTCTGGAAGGGCTTCTTCAAACCGGTACGCACGGGGCATGGCTCGCGCATCTTCTGGGGCGACTTGCATCGCCTGGCGGGCGTCTGGTCGATCTGGTTCATTGCGGTCATTTCCATTACCGGTACCTGGTTCCTGATCCAGGCAATCCTGTTCGACAACCACATCACCATTTCCAGCCGGCCCATCGTGCCGGTGATCGCCCGCGAAGATGTGCCACAAACACCCGATGGCAGCCCTGCCCCGCGCATCGACCTGGATGAGGCAGCGCGCATCGCCGGCCTGGCGATCCCGGGCCTGGAAATCAGCTTCATTTCGTTGCCGTCCACCGCTTACAGCCATGTTTCAATGGGCGGGCGTGGTTGGTATCCGCTGATGTTCCAGAGCGCCGACGTCAACCCTTACACGCGCAACGTCGACAGCCAGTTCCTGCTCAGCGACCGCTCGACGCTGGAGTTCGTCACCGAGTCCATGCGCCCCTTGCACACCGGCGACTTCGGCGGCCTGCCGATCAAGCTGATCTGGTTCTTCTTCGGCCTGGTGCTCACCCTGATGGTGTTCAGCGGCTTGCTGATCTGGACCAAGCGCACCGCGCAGGCCACCGCCGCCGCCCTCAAGCGCAGCGAACGCACACCCCGCGCTGCGCGCGCCCAGACCTCCCTGGAGACCCAACCATGAGCCACGCACAGGCCGTGCCCGCCCGCCCACTGAAGCAATGGTGGCTGAAGTGGCGTTTTCACCTGAACATCCTGTTGATCCTGGTGCCGCTGGGCTTCATGCCCAAGTATTTCAACGACGCAAAGCTGTTCCGTGGCGACGCCGGGCTGGGGGCCAACGTGATCACCGGTATCCAGGCAGGCCCCTATACCCTGGACCTGGCTGAACTGCGTGACGAAGCACCACGCCAAGACGGCCCGGCTGGCAATTTCAAATCCTTCAACGCGGCGCTATGCAAAGCCTGCATCAATGACGTCAAGGCCGTTTACCTGCGCATTGGCAAACCGCGCAGCCTGCGTGCCGCCGGCACGATCTTCTTCGGTGCGCCTTATCGCATGGGCACCAACCTGCCCATCCCGCCCCGCACCAAACCCGACGCACAGATCTGGATCACCCTGGAAGGCTGGGACGGCAGCATGCACCAGGCGTCGGTCCCGCTGGCCAAAGCATCGCCAGCCACCGTGGCCTGGCTCGAAAAACAAGGAGGCAAGAAATGAAACAGCTGATGCGAACCCTCGCCCTGCCCTTGCTGGTGCTGGCCGCCGGCCCTGCCCTGGCGCACAACCCGATGTGCGAATGCGAAGAAACGGCCGGCGGCCAGGTCACGTGCACCGGCGGTTTCTCGGACGGCAGCGGTGCCCCGGGGGTGACCCTGGATGTGATCGGCTATGACGAGCAAGTGCTGGTCGGCGGCAAGCTTGGCGACGACTCGACGCTCACCTTCAAGCGCCCGGACGGCGAGTTCTACGTGCTGTTCGATGCAGGCCCCGGGCACGTTGTTGAAGTCGACTACGCCGATATCGCCCAGCCATGAGCCGCGCCCAAGTGATTCGCCCGGCCGGCGCCGGGCACGAAACCCTGTACGTGCTTTTGATCAGCCTGCTGATTGTGGTGCTCGCTGCCAGCGTAGTGCTGCTGCGTGGCGAGCGCGAAGACGAACAGACCATCGCCAGCCACCAGATCGACGCCCGGCGCGACCTCACCGCCGCCGAACAAGGCCTGTACACCGACCTGCGGGTGGCCTTCGACGAAATCCAGCTGTTGCGTGAAGAAAACGCTGCCGTGCCTAGCGTGCAGGCCCTGGCCGAAGAAGGCCTGCCACCCTTCGTGGTCGATGCCGGCAGCCAGAGCCGCGGCGGCCACCAATGGTCGTGGCTGGAGCCCGGCGCTTACCTGGGCCGCAGCCAGGCCCCGGAAGTCGCCGGCAGCCTGCTGCTGATCCTGCCGGCCGACAGCACTGGCCAGGCCGATGTCTGGCTGCGCCGCGACAGCGCCGCCATGACCCCGGACGACCTCGGCCAGGCAGCCCTGATCGCCGCGGGCTGGCAGCAGGTGGTCAGCCACTACGACGCCGGGGTTACCCGCGAACACCGCCACTGAACCCAAGGACTTCCCCATGTTCCGCTCCGCCCTCGCCCTGCTCCTGGCCCTTGCCCTGCCGGCAATGGCCCTGGCCGATAACGGCAAGCCCCTGCGCATCGGCATCACCCTGCACCCCTACTACAGCTACGTGACCAACATCGTCGGCGACAAGGCCGAAGTGGTACCGCTGATTCCAGCGGGCTTCAACCCCCACGCCTACGAGCCACGGGCCGAGGACATCAAGCGCATCGGCACCCTGGATGTGGTGGTGCTCAACGGTGTCGGCCACGACGACTTCGCCGACCGCATGATCGCCGCCAGCGAAAAGCCCGGCATCAACACCATCGAAGCCAACCAGAACGTGCCGTTGCTGGCAGCCACCGGCATTGCCGCCCGTGGCGCAGGCAAGGTGGTCAACCCGCACACTTTCCTGTCGATCAGCACCACCATCGCGCAGGTCAACAACATCGCCCGCGAACTGGGCAAGCTCGACCCGGACAACGCCAAGCTCTACACGCAAAACGCCCGCGCCTACGCCAAGCGCCTGCGCGCGCTGCGTGCCGAAGCCCTGGCCAAGGTCACCGAGGCGCCCAGCGCCACCTTCCGGGTTGCCACCATCCATGCCGCCTACGACTACCTGGTACGCGACTTCGGCCTGGAGGTGACGGCCGTGGTCGAGCCTGCCCATGGCATCGAGCCCAGCCCGGCCCAGCTGAAGAAGACCATCGACCAGCTCAAGGCCCTGGACGTGCGGGTGATCTTCTCGGAAATGGACTTCCCGTCGGCCTACGTCGAGACCATCCAGCGCGAATCTGGCGTGCGTCTGTACCCGCTGACGCACATTTCCTATGGCGAATACACCAAGGACAAGTACGAAGTGGAGATGAAGCGCAACCTCGACACCGTGGTCCGCGCCATCCAGGAGAACCGCGCATGACCGCCGCCGCCAACCTGGTGACGGGCTTCGGGCCGCGCATCGAGTTCGCCGGCATCGACCTGACGCTAGGCCGCACACGCATCCTGGAACAGGTCGGTTTCAGCGTGGCCGCCGGCAGCGTGCACGCCATCGTCGGCCCCAACGGCGGCGGCAAGAGCTCGCTGATCAAGACCCTGCTCGGGCAGATGCCGCATCAGGGCCAACTCACCCTGCATTGGCCTAGCGAACGCGAAGTGATCGGCTATGTGCCCCAGGCATTGGAGTTCGACCGCGGTCTGCCAATGACCGTGGACGACTTCATGGCCGCCATGTGCCAGCGCCGCCCGGCCTTTCTCGGCCTGTCGCGGCGCGTGCAACCGGCCATCGACGCGGCCCTGGCGCGGGTCGGCATGCTCGACAAGCGCAAGCGGCGCATGGGTGCGTTGTCCGGGGGCGAGCGCCAGCGCGTGCTGCTGGCCCAGGGCCTGATCCCCGAGCCGCAGTTGCTGGTGCTGGACGAGCCCATGTCGGCACTCGATGAGGCCGGTATCCAGGTGTTCGAGCAGTTGCTCAAGGGCTGGCGCCAGGCTGGCACCACCGTGCTGTGGATTGAGCACGACCTGGAAGCCGTGCTGCGCCTTGCTGACCGGGTAACCGGCCTGAGCCGCAAGGTGCTGTTCGACGCCCCACCCGCCCAGGCCCTGACCCCGGAGCGCCTGCTCGGCCTGTTCTCCGTTCACCCGCGTAGCGAGAGCCTTGCCTCATGAGTTTTGAAGCATTTCGCCAACTGGTCCAGGAATGGGCTACCGCTGGTTACCTGCCCGAGGCACTGGCCTACGGTTTCGTGGTCAACGCCCTGCTGGCCGGCATGATGATCGGCCCGGTGCTGGGCGGCCTGGGCACCCTGGTGGTGGTCAAGCGCTTTGCCTTCTTCTCCGAGGCAGTGGGCCATGCCGCGCTGACCGGCGTGGCCATCGGCATCCTGCTGGGCGAGCCCTACACCGGCCCCTATGGCAGCCTGTTCGGCTACTGCCTGCTGTTCGGTATCTTGCTTAACTTCCTGCGCAACCGCACCGGGCTGTCGCCGGACACGCTGATCGGCGTGTTCCTGTCAGTGTCGCTGGCGCTGGGTGCCAGCTTGCTGCTGATGCTGGCTGGCAAGATCAACGTACACATCCTCGAAAACGTGCTGTTCGGCTCGGTGCTGACCGTCAGCGGCCAAGACCTGGTGGTGTTGGGCATCGTCGCAGTACTGGTGCTGGCCTTGGCGCTGCCGCTGTACAACCGCATCATGCTGGCCAGCTTCAACCCACAGCTGGCGGCCGTGCGCGGGGTAGCGGTGAAAACCCTGGACTACCTGTTCGTGGTGCTGGTGACCCTGGTGACCGTGGCCGCCGTGAAGGTGATCGGGGCCATCCTGGTCGGTGCGCTACTGGTCATCCCCGCTGCCGCCGCTCGCCTGGTGAGCCAGTCGCTCAAGGGCTTTTTCTTCCTGTCGGTGGTGATTGCCACCATCAGCACCCTGTTTGGCATCCTGCTGCCGATCGTTTTCGACCTGCCGGTGCCGTCAGGCGCCGCGATCATCCTGGTCGCCGGCATGTGCTTTGCCCTGGCCGCCCTGGCCCGCGCCCTCGTCCCCCGCCTGCAAGGAAACCCGGCATGAACTTCAAACGCCTGACCCTGGCGCTGGCGCTGGCCGGCCTGCCATCGCTGTCTTTTGCCACACAAGTGCTGACCACCCTGCCCGTCACCCACAGCCTGGCCAGCGCCCTGCTCGACGGCACTGCAGTACAGCTAAAACGTGCGGCGCCGGCCAACCTGCCGGCCAGCCGCCAGCCGTCGTACTTCAGCGGGCGCGGTGGCGCCAGCCTGGAGAAAGCCGCACAGCAGGCCGACGCGGTGATCGGCGTGCGTTCGATCTGGCGAGACGACCCGCTGTACCCAATGGCCCGGCGCAGCAACATCCGCATCGTCGAAATCGATGCCGCACGCCCGGTGGACGGTGCGCTGCCAGGGATTGCGGTCTCGGGTGATGACGCCTATGGCGCCTACCCCTGGCTCAACCCGACCAACCTGGGGCGTATGGCGGATGTGGTGGCCAACGATCTGGAGCGCCTTGCCCCAAGTGACAAAGCGAAGATCCAGGGCAACCTGGCGGGCCTCAAACGCCAGTTGCTGGAGCTTTCGGCCAGCAGCCAGACACGCCTGGCCAAGGTCGACAACCTGACCGTGGTGAGCCTGTCCGACCGGCTGGGTTACCTCGCCAGCGGGTTGAACCTGGACGTGGTGGAGCAGCCGCTGCCGGCCGAGTGGGATGCTGCCGCGCTCAAGGCGTTGGAGGAAAATCTGAAAGCGCAGGATGTCGCGTTGGTGCTGGACCACCGCCAGCCGGACGCGGCGGTGGCCGAAGTGATCAAGGCAGCCGGGGCCAAGCTGGTGGTGGTGGAGAGTGACCCTGACGATGCGTTTGCAGGGTTGAAGGCCAGTGTCGACCAGGTGGTGGGGGCATTGGGCGAAAGCTGACGTTGTTTGCGCCGGCCCTTTCGCGGGTAAACCCGCTCCCACAGGGACCTCACTGCCTTCCGAACCAATGGTATCCCTGCAAAGGCCTTGAGGTACTGCACTGACCTCATGGTCAGTGCTAACCCTGTGGGAGCGGGTTTACCCGCGAAGAGGCCGGCACAGGCAACACATGACTAACGCTTCATGCACCGCTGATAACGCTCATCCACCCGCCCGGCAAACCATGCCGTGGTCAGCTTGCGGGTGATCTTCGGGCTCTTCAGCTCGATCCCCGGCAACACCGCCCGTGGCACCGGTTTACCGGCCTTGGCATCCGCCAGGGCAAATACTCCGCTGTACAGTTTGCTGCCTTCGAACGCCAGGCTGTCGCCCTCCTCCAGCTGGCTGCGAATCTGCGGGTTACGCAGCCCCAGCTTCACCCCCAACTTTCTCGCGGCCTGCTCGGTGGTGCCTGGCATGATCGCCCCCGGTGCAATCAGGTCGCCGTCCAGGGCAAGCGGCACGCCGGTCGCCTTGCTCAATGCCGCCTGGAACGCCGCGTTGCGGCTGGCGTACCAGCCTGCGTTGAAGTCGCCAAAACGGTACAACTGGCGTTCATAACTGGCCGGGTAGCCCAACAGGTGGGCAATACCGAAATACATACCGCCGCGCCGGGTGAACACTTCCTGGCGAATCGTGCCGTCATGGCTGTAGGGGTAAGCCTGCGCATGCTTTTCGGCGAAGTCGATGCTGACCTGCATCGGCCCGCCGGTGTGCACCGGGTTCAGCCCGCCCAGCAAAGTCTTGCCCAGCGGTACACGGGCAATGACCTCGTCATACAGCTCGCTCAGCTGCTTCTCGCTGCGCACTGCCTGCAAACGCTGCTGGTAGCTCTGGCCGTTGCCCGAAGGGGTTTTCAGAGCGCCGTCGACCAGCAGCCTGGGAACATGCAGGCGTGCGGCACGGCGGTCGATTTCCTCACGGGCGATACGCCCCAGGTTGGGCACCTGCGGGTCGGCAGTGAAGGTCGACTCTTGCTCGGTCACCGCCAACACGGCGCACAGGTTGCTTTTGCTCGGTGCAATGCGCTGGGCTTCGAATGCCACTTGAATGTCCCTGGCCCAGCCCTCGCGGTCCCTGGTCTGCGCAGGCAGCAACCGCAGCAGCTGGGCGCGGACCTTGGCCGGGTCTGCTTCCGGTGCTTCTTCACGGCGCCCGGCACAACCTTGCAGCAGCGCCAGGGCCATCAACCCGGCAGCCAGTAACCGGCCGTTCAGGGCTGTTCACCGACCAGGTAGGTTTTACTGATGTGGCGGAACAGCGGGTGGCTAGCACTGCCCATCAATTCGAACAGCACCATCTCGCGGGTCACCACCTGGGCCCCGGCAGCACGCATGCGCGCCAGCCCCGCCGCCTTGCTGGCCGGCGTGCGGCTGTCGCAGGCATCCTCGACCACGAACACCTGCTTGCCCAACGCCAGCAGGCCAAGCACCGTCTGCAGCACGCAGACATGGGTTTCCATACCACAAACGATCACCTGCTCACGCGCCATCAGGCTGGCCGGCAGGCACTCGGCGGCCACGCAGGAAAAATGGCTTTTTTCCACCACTTCGGCTGCCGGGGCTGCGGCCAGAAGATCCGCCACGGTATGCCCTAGCCCCTTGGGATACTGCTCGGAAATCACCGTCGGCAACTCCAGCTCGGCAGTCGCAGCCAGCAACCAGCGCGCCCGTGCCCGGGTGCCCTCGGGGTCGCTCATGGCGCCGATGAGTTTTTCCTGGATGTCGACGACCAGCAGCGTGGCCTTGTGTGGATCGATCAGCATTGTCCGCCCCTTGCCTGGGAAAAGGCCTAGCCTCCCCCAGGCAAGCGGTGACGTCAATCAGGCAGAAAGCCGAAGCGGTTCCAGCGAAGCAGTCAGCGCGCCGAGCACGTGGTCCTCCTGCTCATGGATGAAGAAGTGGCCGCCCGGGAACATCCGCAGCGAGAAGTCGCCGTGGGTTTCCTGGCGCCAGGCCTGCAATTGCTCGTCGCTGGCCCGGTCATCCGCGCCGCCCAGCACGTGCAGCGGGCACTGCAACGCCGGTCGCTGGCGGTAGGCGTAGGTGCCGCAGAGCAAAAAGTCCGCGCGCAGGGTGGGCAAGGTCAGGCTCATCAGCTCCGCATTGGCCAGCACTTCCTCGGGCGTACCCTGAAGCTCGCGCAACTCGTTGATCAGCTCGGCGTCACTCTTGGGCTCGCGCCAGTTCTTGCCGTCGTAGTCCTCACGCCGCGTGGGCGCCGCCGTGCCGCAGGCGAACAGCGCCAAGGGTGGCGGGCAGCCCAACGCCTGCAGTTCATGGGCCAGCTCGAAGGCCAGCAGCGCGCCCAGGCTGTGCCCAAGCAGCGCATAGGGGGCACTGGCCGCCAGGCGCTGCTCGCTGGCCAGTTGCCGGGCCAGGGCTTGCATATCGGTGTGCAGCGGCTCGGCCATGCGCGCACCACGACCGGGCAGCTCCACCGGGCGCACTTGCAGCCAGGCTGGCAGCTTGCGCCGCCAGCGGCTGTAGACCATGGCGCTGGCCCCGGAATACGGCAGGCACAGCAGGTTCAGGGCAGTCACTGAGTAGCGGCTTCGGCCATTTTCTGACGCAGGCTCAGCGGGCGCATGTCGGTCCACACCTCGTCGATGTAGGCCAGGCAGTCCTTTTTCAAACCACTCTTGCCCACGGCACGCCAGCCGTTGGGGATGGCCTTGTAGTCCGGCCAGATCGAGTACTGCTCTTCGTGGTTGACCACTACCTGGAACTGAATATCGTCGCGGTCGAAAACGGAAGTCATTGCCTGTCTCCTTGAATGGTAAGTGCCGCTGCACGCCTGGTGCAGGGGGGCTTTCAAGTAGACGTAGCAAGCGTTGAAAAAATTAGAGGAACTGACGCGCCACCGTGTGGAAGCGGCCTTGTGTCGCGATAGGGCCGCAAAGCGGCCCCCCGATTTCGGCGTTTCCAATGAAATAGCCGGGGCTGCTGCGCAGCCCTATCGCGACACAAGGCCGCTCCCACAAAGAGCAAGCGGTGCAGAAATCAAAGGTCAGGCATCACGCAGCAGGTCGTGGGTATCCAGCAGACGGAAGGCCACCTGCGGGTTGCGCTCCAGCCCGCGCCGAATTGCTGCCGGGATCGACTGCCGGGTCTTGCGGCACAGACCCGGCTGGTCATCCAGTTCAATGACGATACCGCGCATGGTCCGCACTTCGTTGTAGCCGGGGGCAATGTGCACGCGGATGCCGAGGTTTTCGTACAGGCGTTGCTGCAGGCGTTGCAGGTCCTCGAGGTCCTTGAGGTTTTCCAGGCGTTCAAGCAGGCGCTTTTCTTCCTGTCGGGTCAGCAGGAGGATGCGCCGGGCCGCCTGCGGGTGATCGACCAAGTGTTCGCGGCCGCAGTCGCAGGCACCAGGAGGGCAAGGTTGGCGCAGAGGCGGTGGTGTGGTCATGGAGCAAGCATAGCCCGGCAAAGGCCTCAAAAAAAACTTTCCTGTCAGGATAAAAAATTTCACAAACCGCTAGACCGGCCCCCCTCATTTCGCCTATAAATCGCCTAAAGGAAATTTATATTCCTACGAAGAAACACCACTTCGCCCTCTCGCGAAGCTTCTTTTGCCCCTTGTGCCCGACCTGCCCCACTCCATCACGAGGCCTATCCGACATGCACCCCGCTCCCGATCACTTCATCCTGCGCGTCAGCTGCCCGGCCGTGTCTGGCATCGTCGCCGCGGTGACCACCTACCTGGCCGAGCACGGTTGCTACATCAGCGAGATGGCGCAGTTCGACGACGAGGACAATGGGCGCTTCTTCATGCGCGCCGTGTTCCGCTTCAACACCGGTATCAGCGGTGACACGCCGCAGCTGGAGGCCGGCTTTACCGACGTGGCCCAGCGCTTCGACATGCAATGGAGCCTGCACAGCAGCGCCCGGCCCATGCGTGTGCTGCTGATGGTGAGCAAGTTCGACCACTGCCTGTCCGACCTGCTGTACCGCCACGCCAAGGGCGAGCTGGACATGCACATCACCGCCGTGGTTTCCAACCACCTGGACCTGCGCCCGATGGCCGAGCGCCAGGGCATTCGCTTCGTCTACCTGCCGGTGAGCAAAGACACCAAGGCCGAACAGGAAGCCGCGCTGCTGCGCATCGTCGAGGACACCGGCACCGAACTGGTGGTGCTGGCGCGCTACATGCAAATCCTCTCCGATGACCTGTGCCGCCAGCTGTCGGGCCGGGCGATCAACATCCATCACTCGTTCCTGCCCGGTTTCAAAGGGGCCAAGCCCTACCACCAGGCCTACCAGCGCGGGGTCAAGCTGATCGGCGCCACCGCCCACTATGTGACCAGCGACCTGGACGAGGGCCCGATCATCGAGCAGGAAGTGCAGCGCGTTGACCACGCCTACGCGCCAGACGACCTGGTGGCCATCGGCCGCGACACCGAGACCATCGCCCTGTCCCGCGCCGTGAAATACCACCTGGAACACCGGGTGTTCCTTAACCACGACCGCACGGTGATCTTCAAATGAGCGCCCTTCCCAGCGTCAAGCTGATCGACGGCAAGGCCACCGCCGCGCGGGTGCTGGCCGAAGTGCGCGCGCAGGTGCAGGAACTGCGCCAGGGCGGCGTGCAACCAGGCCTGGCCGTGGTGCTGGTGGGCGCCGATGCCGCCAGCCAGGTGTACGTACGCAACAAGGTGCTGCGCGCCGAAGAGGTGGGCATCCGCTCGTTGGAACATCGCCTGCCCGCCGACACCACCCAGGCCCACCTGCTGACCTTGATCGACCGCCTTAACCGCGACCCGGAGGTAAACGGCATCCTCGTGCAACTGCCGTTGCCCGCGCACATCGACGAGCACTTTGTGTTGCAAGCCATCAGCCCGCTCAAGGACGTGGACGGCTTCCACAGCGAGAACGTTGGTGGCCTGGCCCAGGGCCGCGATGTGCTCACCCCGTGCACCCCCAACGGTTGCATGCGCCTGCTGCGCGACGCCTGTGGCGAGCTGCGCGGCAAGCATGCGGTGGTGGTCGGCCGCTCGAACATTGTCGGCAAGCCCATGGCTGCCCTGCTGCTGCAGGCCGACTGCACGGTGACCGTGGTGCACTCGCGCAGCCGCGACCTGCCGGCGCTGTGCCGCCAGGCCGACATCCTGGTGGCCGCAGTGGGCAAACCTCGGCTGATAGGCGCCGACTGGCTCAAGCCCGGCGCGGTGGTGATCGACGTCGGCATCAACCGCGTCGATGACGGCGGCCACAGCCGCCTGGTCGGTGATGTCGACTTCGCCGCTGCCCTGCCCCAGGTCGCCGGCATTACTCCGGTGCCCGGTGGCGTCGGCCCGATGACCATCGCCTACCTGATGAAAAACACCCTGCTCGCCCTCGACCTGCAGCAACAGGCCGCCCACCAGGAGCGCACCGCATGCCTTTCGCCCTGCTGAAATACGGCCTGAGTGCCGACTACCCGGTGGAGGTCGACCTGCCGCCACCGTGCGAACTCAAGCCTCGTTATGACGTGGTGATCATTGGCGGCGGCGGCCACGGCCTGGCCATCGCCTACTACCTGGCCAAGTACCACGGCGTGACCAACGTCGCCGTGCTGGAAAAGGCCTACCTGGGAGGCGGAAACACCGCACGCAACACTGCGGTTATCCGCTCCAACTACCTCACCAGCGAGGGTGTGCGCTTTTACGCAGAATCGGTGCGCATGTTCCAGAACCTGTCCAACGAGTTCGACTTCAACATCATGTATTCCGAGCGCGGCCAGCTCACCCTGGCGCACACCGATGCCACCGTGCGCGCCTTCCGCCAGCGTGCCGAGGTCAACAAGCACTTTGGCGGGCGCACCGAAATGATCGACCGCCAACAGATTCGCGAACTGGTGCCCAGCCTCAACCTCGACCCTGGCCACCTGCCGGTGCTGGCAGGCCTGTGGCACATCGACGGTGCCACTGCACGCCATGACGCAGTGGCCTGGGGCTACGCCAAACAGGCGGCCAAGCGCGGAGTGGAAATCCACCAGCTGACCGAAGTACAGGACCTGCTGATTCGCAATGGCCGCATCGAAGCGGTGAAGACCAACCGTGGCACGGTGCAGTGCGGCTGCGTGGTCCAGGCCGTGGCCGGCGCCAGTTCGCTGCTGATGGCCAAGGCAGGCATCCGTGCGCCGATTCACACCTACCCGCTGCAGGCCATGGTCACCCAACCGTTCAAGCCATTTCTCGATCCGCTGGTCAGCTCGTCGGCGCTGCATTGTTATGTGCAACAGACCAGCCGTGGGGAAATCGTCTTTGGCGGCGGCTCCGACCCTTACCCGCTGTACAACACCCGCTCCACCCTCGACCTCAAGGAAAGCCTGCTGGCCCACGCCATCGAGATGTTCCCGTTCATGGCCAACGCCAAGCTGATGCGCCAGTGGGCCGGGATGACCGACATGACCCCGGATTACAGCCCGATCATGGGCCTGTCGCCAGTGCACAACTACTACCTGGATGCCGGCTGGGGAACCTGGGGCTTCAAGGCCACGCCCATCTGCGGCAAGACCATGGCCGAGCTGGTGGCCAGCGGCGGCAAGGTACCCGAAATGATCGCCCCCTTCGCCCTGGAGCGCTTCAGCCGCTTCCAGCAAGTCAACGAAATGGGCGCCACTGCGGCCAGCCACTAGGAGCAACGCCGATGAAGATCCTGACCTGCCCCTTGAACGGCCCGCGCAACATCAGCGAGTTCACCTACGGCGGCGAGTTCAAGCACATGCCCGACCCGGCTAGCTGCAGCGACGCCGAGTGGGCCGACTATGTGTTCAACAGCGACAACCTGGCCGGGGTGGTGACCGAGTGGTGGCTGCACAACGCCTCCAGCTACTGGTTCCTGGCCGAGCGCCACACGGGAAGCGACCAGGTGCTGCGCACCTTCGACCCGAAAGCACTGTTCGACCGCCGCGTCGACTTCACCCCCGCCGCCACCCCGGAGATCGCCGGATGAACAGCCCTACCCGCCTCCCCGTGCCCATGGGCCTGCTGATCGACCGCGAGCGGCCCCTGCGCTTCGAGTTCGACGGCCAGGCCTGCCAAGGCTTTGCCGGTGACACCATTGCCAGCGCCCTGCTGGGTAACGGCCGCTGGCTGCTGTCGCGCTCGTTCAAATACCATCGCCCACGCGGCCCGCTGAGCATGGCCGGCCAGGACGCCAACACCTTGGTGCAATTGCCTGAAGAACCCAACGTGCTGGCCGACCTGGAAGCCGCCCGCGAGGGCCAGGTGGTCGAAGGGCAGAACTTCAACGGCAGCCTGACGCAGGACCGTGACGCCTACCTGGGCAAGTTCTCACGCTTCATGCCGGTGGGCTTCTACTACCGCTCTTTCTACAAGCCCAAGGGCATGTGGAAGGTGTGGGAGCCGCTGATTCGCAAGAAGGCCGGCCTGGGCGTGCTCGACCTTGGCTTCAAGCCGCAGTACTACGACAAAGCCTACCTGTTCGTTGATGTGGCGGTCATCGGCGGCGGCCCCGCCGGCCTGCGCGCCGCGCTGGACGCGGCCAATGCCGGGGCCAAGGTGCTGCTGATCGAACAACAGCCTGTGCTGGGTGGCTCGCTTGCCTACGCCCGCTTCGACATCGCCGGCACCCGCGCCGCCAGCCTGCGCCAGGAGCTGCTGGCCACCCTCGAGGGCCACCCGAACATCCAGGTGCTGCTGGAGGCCACCTGCAACGGCTGGTTCACCGACAATTACCTGCCGGTGATCCAGCACAAGCGCTTGTACAAGGTACGCGCCAGCCGTTGCCTGGTGGCGGCCGGTTCGTTCGACCAGCCGGTGGTGTTCCGCAACAACGACCTGCCGGGGGTGATGCTGACCAGCGCCGCCCAGCGGCTGATGAAGCTGTACGCGGTCAAGCCGGGCCAGCGCGCGGTGATCCTCACCGGCCACGATGATGGCTACCTGGCCGCCCTCGACCTGCAGGAGCAAGGCGTGGCCGTGGCTGCCGTGGTCGATATGCGCGCCGCGCCAGCCGATGCCGCACTGGCTGCCGAACTGAAGCGCCGCGATATCCCCGTGCACCTGGGCAGCACGGTGTACGAAGCGCTGCACGAAACAGGCATGCGCCATGTCAGCGGGGTGGACATTCGCCCGATCACCGGCCAGGGCAAGGTCGGCGCGCATGGCCTGCGCCTGGCCTGCGACTTGCTGTGCATGTCGGCGGGCTACATGCCGGTGTATCAGTTGCTGTGCCAGGCCGGTGGCAAGCTGGCTTATGACGTCAACCGTGACGAGTTCACCCTCAGCGACCTGCCGGCCGGGCTGGATATCGCTGGCTCGGTAAACGGCCGTCACTCGCTGGCCAACGTGCTGGCCGATGCCACACGCGGGGCCGCCGATGCACTGGCAGCGCTGGGCCTGCAAGCGCCGTCGCAGCCTGTGTTCAGCGCCGAAGCCAAGGTCAATTTCCCCTGGCCGATTTTCCCGCACCCCAAAGGCAAGGATTTCGTCGACTTCGACGAAGACCTGCAAGTGCGCGACATCGTCAACGCCACCCGCAGTGGCTACCGTGACATACAACTGGTCAAGCGCTTCTCCACGGTCGGCATGGGCCCGTCGCAGGGGCGCCACTCGGCGCTGCCCACTGCACGCCTGGTCGCCCATGCCACTGGCCGCAGCATCAGCGAGACCGGGGTGACCACCGCGCGCCCACCGTTCCAGGCCGAAAAGCTGGCGCATGTCGCCGGTCGTGCCTTCGACCCGTACCGGCAAACACCCATGCACCGTCGCCACCTGCAAGCCGGGGCGAAAATGATGCCTGCCGGTATCTGGCAACGTCCGGCTTATTACGGCAAGCCAGAGGAACGTGAGCGCTGCATGCAGGAAGAAGCCCGCCATGTGCGGGAAAAAGTTGGCCTGATCGACGTTTCTACTCTGGGCGGCCTGGACGTACGCGGCCCCGACGCTGCAGAACTGCTGGAGCGCGTGTACACCTTCGGCTTTGCCAAACTGCCTGTCGGCCGCACCCGCTATGCGCTGATGACCAACGAACAGGGCGTGGTGATAGACGACGGCGTCTGTGCACGCCTGGGCGAGCAACACTTCTATGTCACCGCCACTACCAGCGGTGTCGAAAGCATCTACCAACAGATGCTGAAGTGGAACGCGCAGTGGCGCCTGGACGTGGACATCACCAACGTTACCGCCGCCCTGGCCGCCGTCAACCTGGCCGGGCCACTGTCACGCCAGGTGCTGGCCAAGGTGTGCGAAGACGTGGACCTGTCGGCAGAAGCCTTCCCCTACCTCGGCGTACGCCAGGGCGAGGTGGCTGGCATTTCGGCGCGCATCCTGCGGGTGGGTTTCGTCGGTGAACTGGGCTATGAAGTGCATGTGCCGGCGCGCCATGCCGAACGCTTGTGGGACGCCCTGATGCAAGCCGGTACGGACCTGGGTATTCGCCCGTTCGGTGTCGAGACCCAGCGCCTGCTGCGCCTGGAAAAAGGCCATGTGATCATTAGCCAGGACACCGACGGCATGACCCACCCGGCAGAGATCGACATGCAGTGGGCCATCGGCCGCAAGAAGCCGTTCTTCGTCGGTAAGCGTTCCATCGAAATCCTTGAGGCGCAGCCGCTCAAGCGCAAGCTGGTCGGGTTCACCCTGCCACAGGGCAGCCCGCAGCCACTTGAGGGGCACCTGGTACTGGACGGGCCGGACATCACCGGCAATGTCACTTCCTGCGAGTACTCGCAAACCTTGGGGCAAATCATCGGCCTGGCCTATGCCGGCGCCCACCAGGCCACCCCCGGCACGCACATCCCGATCCGCGTGGAAGGCGGCGCGATGGTGCACGCCAAGGTGGTGCAACTGCCGTTCTACGATCCCGACAACCTGCGCCAGGAGCTCTGAGCCATGACCAGTTTGCAAGCCGAAGCGTTTATCCCTCGCAGCCCGCGGGCCGAGTTGTTGCACACCTGTGCGTTGACTGACCTGACCGATGTGGCACGGGTCGGCTTTCGTGGGGGCGACAGTGCTGCCTACCTGCAGCAACGTGGCTACCGTTTACCTCAGCAGCCGAACCAGGCCGCGCGACAGGACGACGGCGGCTGGGTAGCGCGGTTGTCGCAGACCGAGTACCTGTTGCTGGGCAGCCTGGCCGACGAAGGCGCACGGGTGGCTGCCGCGGAAGCCGAGTGGGTGCAGGATGCACAGCGTAACTACCTGCTGCCGCGCCAGGACAGCCATGCCTGGTTGCAACTGTCAGGGGTGCATGGCAGTGGGGTGATGGCCAAGTTGTGCGGGGTGGATTTACGTGCCGGGGCGTTTCCGGTCGGGGCGGTAGCGCAGACTTCAGCGGCACGGATAAATGTAATTGTGGTGAATGTGGGCAGTGACGAGCGGCCGGCGTTGCAGTTGCTGTTCGATCGGGCATCGCTGGCTTACTTGCGCGAAGCGATGCTGGATGCCATGGATGAGTTCGATGGCGGTTTGATCGGGCTGGGCGAGTTCACCACATGATTTTCTGCGCCTGGGAGATCGAGCGCCACCCGCGCGGCGCTCGATCTCTCAGGCGCAGAAAATCTCATGTCGAACGAACACACCCTGTACAGAATAATTATTCTGTATAGATTTCTACAGCGACCTGCACTATACCTTGTACAAAGAACCTAACTTGTACAGGTATTGTGCATGTCCAGCTACCTGCAATCCTTCGCCGAACGCTTTGCCACGCTCGATACACACAACCTCGACTTGCTGAACGACCTGTACAGCGAGGACGTAGCATTTCGCGACCCTCTGCACCAGCTCACCGGCCTTCCCGCGCTGCGGGCTTATTTCGCCCAGTTGTACGCGAAGGTGCCCGAGTGCCATTACCGCTTCGAAGGCACCGACGAGCTGGAACCGGGCCACGGCTACATTCGCTGGACCTTGCAATATCGCCACCCGCAGCTGGCCCGTGGGCAACTGATCAGCCTGCAGGGGTGCAGCCACCTGCGCTGGCATGAGCGGGTGCACTTTCACCAGGATTACTTCGACGCCGGCGCGCTGCTGTACGAGCATGTGCCGGTCATGGGCCGCGCCATTCGCTGGCTTAAAGGCAGGCTGGCATGAGCCGTTGCTGGCTCACCGGTGCCGGCAGCGGCATTGGTGCTGCGCTGGCATTGCACTTGCTGGAGCAAGGCCATCAGGTGGCGTTGGGTGCACGCCACGCAGACAAGCTGACGGCACTGGCCGCGCAGTTCCCGGGGCAGGTACTGCTGACCGTGGGCGATATCGACCAGCCTGGGCAGGTGGCGCAGATGGCCGGGGAGATCGAGCGCGCCTGGGGCGCACTGGACCAGGTGATCCTCAATGCGGGCACCTGCGAGTACCTGGAGCCGGGGCACTTCGACCCGGCGCTTGTCGAGCGAGTGATACGTACCAACCTGACCGGCACCAGCCTTTGCCTGGCCGCCGCCCTGCCGTTACTACGCCGCGGCCAGCAGCCACACCTGGTGGTGATGGGCAGTTCGGTCAGCTGGTTGGCGCTGCCGCGCGCCGGCGCCTATGGCGCGTCGAAGGCGGCATTGCGGTATCTGGTCGAGTCCCTGCGCATCGACCTGGCGGGCGAAGGTATCGATGTCACCCTGGTCAGTCCCGGCTTCGTCGACACCCCCCTCACCCGCCGCAACGACTTCCCCATGCCCCAGCTATGGAGCGCCGAACGCGCCGCCACTCATATCATCGCGCGCCTGCCACGCCGGCCGCTGGAAATCGCCTTCCCCGCCACCTTCATATTGGTGCTGCGCTTGCTGGGCGCTTTGCCGGCGCGCTGGCGCCTCAAGCTGGGCCGCCATCTGGCTTGATCCTGGCGTCGATCCGGACGCTCGCCTTGCCGCTGGCGTTGCGCTTCGCGGCAAGGTGCCGAGGCTGGCCTACAACTGCACCAAGCGCTCGCGCAAAAAGCTCACAAACCCCTGCACCGGCCGCGCCACCTGCCTGTGCTGCGGATACACCGCTGATAACTGCAAGGCAGGCGGCGTCCACTCTTCAAGCACATTCACCAGCCGCCCATCCGCCAACGCCTGCCCAACGATGAAGGTCGGCAGGTAGGTCACCCCCATCCCGGCGATAGCGGCATCCCTGAGCAACTCGCCGTTGTTCGCGCGCATGCGCCCTGTCACCTGAATCGCCTGCGCCTTGCCGCCCTGGCGGAACTGCCACTGCACCTGGCGAGAATGACCATAGGGCAGGCAGTCGTGCCCGGCCAGATCCTCCGGTTTTAGCGGTACACCCCGCGCCTGCAGGTACGCCGGGCTCGCGCAATACACCCGCTCGACACTGGCAATGCGCCGCGCAATCAGGCTGGAGTCCTCCAGCGCGCCAATCCGCAGCGCCAGGTCGTAGCCTTCGCCGATCAGGTCCACGGCACGATCACTGAGGTCCACCTCGACATCCACTTGCGGGTGCAATTGCAAAAACTCGGTCAACAGGCAGCCCAGGTGTGACATGGCGAACGACAGCGGTGCGCTCAGCCGCAAGGTGCCGCGCAGGGCCTGGGCCTGGCCGCTGATGTCGTGTTCCACCTGCTGCACCTCGCCCAGCAGGCGCAGCGCCGACTGGTAGTAGTGCTGGCCCAGCGGCGTGGCGTCCAGGCGCCGGGTAGAGCGGTTGAGCAGGCGTACGCCCAAGCGCTCTTCGAGCTGCATCAGGCGCCGGCTGACCGATTGCTTGGACATGCCCAGGCGGTCGGCGGCGGCGGTAAAACTGCCGGCCTCCATGACCTGGGCAAAGATGCGCATGTCTTCGTAGGGGTTCATTGTCTCGCTCATGGTGACAGTCAAACGCTTTATAGCGGCTTTTTCCCGCCAGTGCATCTGCCTAACCTACGCACAAGTCGCAGCGATGGCCCAACAGGCCAGGCAAGACGCCCACTACCAACACTTGCATGGAAAAGGATTCGCTCATGAACATTGTCCACAAAACCCTTACCGCCTCCCTTCTGGCCCTGTCCGTTTCCAGCGCTTTCGCTGCGGGGAGCCCTGGTGTCGAGCAGCACACCCAGGCGTTTCTCGAAGCCCTGGAACAAGGCGGCGGCAAGCCTCTGGAACAACTCAGCCCGACAGACGCCCGGGCAGTGCTGACGGGGGCCCAGGCATCGGTCAAGGTCGACCTCTCCGGTATCGAAGTAAAGGAACGCACCGTCCAGGCCAGCGGCGAGTCGATCAAGCTGCAAGTGGTCCGCCCGGCCAATGTGAAGGGTGACCTGCCAGTATTCATGTTCTTCCACGGCGGCGGTTGGGTGCTTGGCGACTTCCCGACCCACCAGCGGCTGATTCGCGACCTGGTCGTCGGCTCGGGTGCGGTGGCGGTCTATGTGGACTACACCCCGTCGCCGGAAGCGCACTACCCGACGGCGATCAACCAGGCCTACGCTGCGACCCGCTGGGTGGCCGAGCATGGCAAGGAGATCGGCGTGGACGGCAAGCGCCTGGCGGTGGCCGGCAACAGCGTTGGCGGCAACATGGCGGCAGTAGTGGCGCTGAAAGCCAAACAGGCCGGCACCCCTGCCCTGCGCTTCCAGCTGTTGCTGTGGCCGGTGACCGATGCCAGCTTCGAGACGGCATCGTACAAGCAGTTTGCCGAAGGGCACTTTCTGACCACCGGGATGATGAAGTGGTTTTGGGACAACTACACCACCGATGCCAAGGCGCGGGAACAGATCTACGCCTCGCCGCTGCGGGCCAGCAGTGAACAGCTCAAGGGCTTGCCGCCAGCGCTGGTGCAAACGGCTGAGTTCGATGTGTTGCGTGATGAAGGCGAAGCGTATGCACGCAAGTTGAACGCTGCTGGGGTAACCGTTACCTCGGTGCGCTACAACGGCATGATCCACGACTACGGCCTGCTCAATCCACTGAGTCAGGTGCCAGCGGTGAAGGCAGCCATGCGCCAGGCGGCCGGTGAACTCAAATTCCACCTTAAATAACCTTACCCCCCAGACGGCAGAGGCTGGAATGCCGTCAGGCAGGTCCGGCCTCTTCGCGGGTAAACCCGCTTGTATGGTTAGACTTGAAGGGGTGGTGGGACTAAATGCCCGATTCTGACTGTTCACA
>NZ_JBBMRJ010000045.1:0-23699 GCF_037993085.1 Pseudomonas sp. YNh
TGTGAACAGTCAGAATCGGGCATTTAGTCCCACCACCCCTTCAAGTCTAACCATACAAGCGGGCGTGCCCGCGAAGGGCTGCACAGCAGCCCCAATCCCACAAATCCCCTGCAAAGCAGGTAGAATCACGCCCTGACTCATTCAGGGCGTTTTTCTATGCGTATTGGCCATGGCTACGATGTGCACCGTTTCTGCGACGGTGATTTCATTACCCTGGGCGGGGTGCGTATCCCCCACAAATACGGCCTGCTGGCCCATTCCGACGGCGACGTGCTGCTGCACGCCCTGAGCGATGCCCTGCTGGGCGCCGCAGCGCTGGGCGATATCGGCAAGCACTTCCCCGACACCGACCCACAATTCAAGGGTGCCGACAGCCGCGTGCTGCTGCGCCATGTAGTCGGCATCGTCAAGGCCAAGGGCTGGAAGGTCGGCAATGTCGACGCCACCATCGTCGCCCAGGCGCCGAAGATGGCCCCGCACATCGAGACCATGCGCCAACTCATCGCCGAAGACCTGCAGGTCGAACTCGACCAGGTCAACGTCAAGGCCACCACCACTGAAAAGCTGGGCTTCACCGGCCGTGAGGAGGGGATTGCCGTGCATTCGGTCGCCCTGCTGCTGCCGGCATGACCGAACTGGAACTGCTGGGCCCGCGCGCATCGGGCGAACCCTTGGGCACTGCTGTCCTCAAGGCGGTGGCTGAAGACTTCCAGGTCGATGAAGTGCTGGACATTCCGCTGTCCGGCCAAGGCGAGCACCTGTGGCTGTGGGTCGAAAAGCGTGACCTGAACACCGAAGAGGCTGCCCGCCGCCTGGCGCGCGCCGCAGGCGTGCCGGTGCGTTCGATCAGCTACGCCGGGCTCAAGGACCGTCAGGCCCTGACCCGCCAGTGGTTCAGCCTGCACCTGCCGGGCAAGGCCGACCCGGACCTGTCGCGCGCTGAAGATGCCAGCCTGCGCGTGCTCAAGCAGGTGCGCCACCAGCGCAAGCTGCAGCGTGGCGCGCATTCGGCCAACGGCTTCACCCTGCGCCTGACGGCCCTGGCTGCCGACCACCAGGCTGTGGATGCACGCCTGGCACAGCTCAAGCAGCACGGTGTGCCCAACTATTTCGGCACCCAGCGCTTCGGTCACGGCGGGGGCAACGTCCATGACGCCCTCGACTGGGCCGCGCGCAAGGCATTACCCGAGCAGCGCAACGTGCGTTCGCGGCTGCTTTCGGCCGGGCGCAGCTACCTGTTCAACCAGGTGCTGGCGGCACGTGTCGCCGAAGGTAGCTGGGCCCAGGCCCAGGTCGGCGACCTGCTGGCGTTCACCGATAGCCGTAGCTTCTTCCCGGCTGGCGAGGCGGAATGCGCCGACCCACGCCTGGCGATTCTCGACCTGCACCCGACCGGCCCGATGTGGGGCGAGGGCGACTCGCCAGCAGGCGCCACCACCGCGCAGCTGGAAAATGCCGTCGGCGCACGGCAGCCGGCACTTTGCCAGTGGTTGGCCCAGGCGGGCATGGATCACGAACGGCGTATTTTGCGGCTCCCTATTGGCGGCCTGACATGGCATTATCCCGAGCCTGATATCCTGCAACTGGAATTCGTCCTGCCGGCCGGATGCTTCGCCACCGTAGTGGTGCGCGAAGTCTTGGATCTGGTGTCGGCAGGGCAGACGGACAGCCCATGCGTATTCTGATTTCGAACGACGACGGTGTTACCGCACCCGGCCTCGCCGCGCTGCACGCTGCGCTGGCGGATTATGCCGAGTGCGCGGTGATCGCCCCGGATCAAGACAAGAGCGGCGCCAGCAGTTCACTGACGCTGGACCGGCCACTGCACCCGCAGACCCTGGCCAACGGCTTCATCAGCCTCAACGGCACACCGACCGACTGTGTGCACCTGGGGCTCAATGGGCTGTTGCCGCAGGTGCCGGACATGGTCGTGTCGGGGATCAACCTCGGTGCCAACCTGGGTGATGACGTGTTGTACTCCGGTACGGTCGCCGCTGCGTTGGAAGGCCGTTTCCTGGGCACCACATCACTGGCGTTTTCGCTGTTGTCGCGTCAGCCGGACAACCTGCCGACGGCGGCCTACATCGCCCGTCGCCTGGTCGAGGCACAGTCGCGTCTGGTGCTGCCGCCACGCACCGTCCTCAACGTCAATATCCCCAACCTGCCGCTGGAGCACATCCGTGGCATCCAGCTCACCCGCCTCGGTCACCGGGCGCGGGCGGCGGCACCGACCAAGGTGGTCAACCCGCGCGGCAAGGAAGGCTACTGGATCGCCGTGGCCGGTGATGCCGAAGATGGCGGCCCTGGCACCGACTTTCATGCGGTGATGCAAGGCTTCGTCTCGATCACGCCGCTGCAGCTCGACCGTACCTTCAATGATGCCTTCGAGCAGCTCGACGGTTGGCTGGAGGGCGTGCTCTGATGCGCGAGGACGATATGCTGCGGCGTGGCATCGGCATGACCTCCCAGCGTACCCGGGAGCGTCTGATCCAGCGCCTGTGCGAAGAGGGTGTGTCGAACACCAAGGTGCTCGACGTGATCCGGCGTACCCCGCGTCATCTGTTCGTCGACGAGGCACTCGCGCATCGTGCATACGAAGACACCGCGTTGCCGATCGGCCACAACCAGACCATCTCCCAGCCCTTCATGGTTGCCCACATGAGCGAGCTTCTGCTCGAAGCCGGTCCGTTGGACAAAGTGCTGGAGATCGGCACTGGCTCGGGTTACCAGACGGCGATCCTTGCCCAGCTGGTGGAGCGGGTATTCTCGGTCGAGCGTATCAAGGTGCTGCAGGACCGGGCCAAAGAGCGCCTGGTGGAGCTGAACCTGCGCAACGTGGTATTCCGCTGGGGCGATGGTTGCGAAGGCTGGCCGGCGCTGGCGCCGTACAACGGCATCATCGTCACGGCAGTGGCGCCGGAAGTGCCGCAGGCACTGCTTGACCAACTGGCACCTGGTGGCCGCATGGTGATCCCGGTGGGGCCGGCCGGCGAAACCCAGCAACTGATGCTGATCGTGCGCGAGGAGCATGGATTCTCCCGCCGAGTGCTGGGGGCAGTGCGCTTCGTACCGCTGCTCAATGGCCCGCTGGCCTGAGCACTGCGTCGAGTCGGGCGCTGGCGGTGTGAGCTGCGCGGTATTTTTGCGCCGGCGGCGAATTCTTGCAGCTTCGCCCTGTCTATCTGGCGGAGCGAAGCGCTAGCACGCAGCGCGCACCGTGGCTTTGCTACAGCTTTTTGCATCAGCCTGCCATTACTGGCCGGCTTGGTTATAATTGCAACAATATTGCATTTCTTGTCTTCATATCGTATTTCGGCACCATGAGGGGAGCGCGGGTGGGTCACACAGTCATTCGGCAGCGCAAGGATGGGTCGGGTTTCAAGCTTCTGGTGATTGCACTGGCCATGGGCACGCTACTGGTGGGTTGTTCGAGCACCAGTAACACCAGCGCGCGGGTGGTCGACCGCAACAACAGCGTGCCCAAGCGCCCGGCGGTAACGTCCGGGCAGTACGTCGTCAAGCCGGGTGACACGCTGTTCTCCATCGCCTTCCGCTATGGCTGGGACTACAAGGAGCTGGCTGCGCGCAACGGTATCCCGGCGCCTTATACCATCCGCCCGGGCCAGGCGATTCGTTTCAGCAGTGGTTCGAGCAGCAGTACCACGGTGGTGACCAACCCGTCCTCGTCGAGCCGCACCACGGTCACGCGGCGGCCTGTGGGCAGCACTGCCACGGTGCCTGCCAGCACCGGCAAACCGGCCACGCCGACACCCTCCACCAGCTCGCCAGTGGTTGCCACCGTGCCCGCTGCGGAGCGCGCGGTAGGCGGCTGGACCTGGCCTGCCAACGGCGTGCTGATTGGAAAATTTGCTTCAAACGGTAGTTTGAATAAAGGCATTGATATCGCCGGTGATTTGGGACAGCCTGTTTTTGCTGCGTCTGATGGTGCGGTGGTTTACGCCGGGAGTGGTTTGAGGGGCTACGGCGAGCTGATCATCATCAAACACAGCGATACCTACGTCAGTGCCTACGGTCATAACCGCAGGCTGTTGGTTCGGGAGGGGCAGCAGGTCAAGGCAGGGCAGTCGATTGCTGAAATGGGGTCTACGGGCACAGATCGGGTGAAGCTGCATTTTGAGATTCGCCGCCAGGGCAAACCCGTCGATCCACTCCAGTTCCTGCCACGCCGTTGATCGTTGTACCCGGCCTGTTCCTGTGATGTAGAGGGGACAGGCTCCAGCGCTGCCAGGGATCAAGGTGCCGCTCGAGTCTGAGTTCGAACTCAGCAAAGGACTATAACAATGGCTCTCAGTAAAGAAGTGCCGGAGTTTGACATCGACGATGACGTCCTCCTGATGGAGACGGGCATCGTTTTGGAAACGGATGTGGTGTCAGACGAACCTGCTGTATCTTCGGTTCGGACGAGGGCCAAGTCGGGCTCTTCGCTCAAGCAGCACAAGTACATCGATTACACCCGGGCGCTAGATGCCACCCAGTTGTATCTCAACGAGATCGGCTTCTCGCCGCTGCTTTCGCCTGAAGAAGAAGTGCACTTTGCGCGCCTGTCGCAGAAGGGCGATCCCGCTGGCCGCAAGCGCATGATCGAAAGCAACCTGCGCCTGGTTGTAAAAATTGCCCGTCGTTACGTGAACCGCGGCCTGTCGCTGCTCGACCTGATCGAGGAGGGCAACCTGGGGTTGATCCGTGCGGTCGAGAAGTTCGACCCGGAGCGTGGTTTCCGTTTCTCGACCTATGCGACCTGGTGGATTCGCCAGACCATCGAACGGGCGATCATGAACCAGACCCGCACCATCCGCCTCCCCATCCACGTGGTCAAGGAACTGAACGTCTACTTGCGCGCCGCACGCGAGCTGACCCAGAAACTCGACCACGAACCCTCCCCGGAAGAAATCGCCACGCTGCTGGAGAAACCGGTCGCCGAGGTCAAGCGCATGCTGGGCCTGAACGAGCGGGTGTCTTCCGTGGACGTGTCGCTTGGCCCGGACTCGGACAAGACCCTGCTCGACACCTTGACCGACGACCGCCCCACCGACCCGTGCGAACTGCTGCAGGATGACGACCTGTCGCAGAGCATCGACCAGTGGCTGGGCGAGCTGACTGACAAACAGCGGGAAGTGGTAGTGCGTCGCTTTGGCCTGCGTGGGCATGAGAGCAGCACCCTGGAGGACGTAGGCCTGGAGATTGGCTTGACCCGGGAACGGGTACGGCAGATCCAGGTCGAGGGGCTCAAGCGCTTGCGAGAGATCCTTGAGAAGAACGGCCTGTCCAGCGAGTCGCTGTTCCAGTAGCGAAGGCCTGTCACACAAAACGCCCCGATGACCTCGGGGCGTTTTTGTGTGTGTCATTTGAGAATGTCGGGGGCGCTGCTTTGCAGCCCCAAAATCTGCCGGGTAAAACAGATATCCAATGTGTACTGCGCTACCCCAGTAACATTGCGTGTAAGCCTTTTCTTACTTGTTTTGTAAGCTATCTATGCAAGTCGCAGTAAATCATTGTCGTTTTCAGCCCCTGTATTTTTACAACCCATTGAAAAGCATGGCTTATTCGGTTGTGAGGAAATGTGTTCCCTGCAATACCTTGTGAGGTCTCGCGCTTGCCCGCCCGGCTGAACCCGCTAGTATTCGAACTGTGCACAGGGACATGCACAGGCATTCAGGACGAAGGCCAAGGACATCGCAAGAAGCGATTTCATCAGGAAGATGTTTGGGACAAGCAGGGACTACGGAAAAAAATGTGGGCGGGTCAAACCGCCCCTTTTTTTTGTCTGCAGAAAAACAAAAAAGGCCCCGAGGGGCCTTTTTCGTGTCCGGGCGCTATCAGCGCTCCAGGTCTGCAATCTTGCCAGTCTTGCCGTCCCACTCTTCAGCGTCAGGCAGGGCATCCTTGCGCTCGGTGATGTTTGGCCAGACTTCCGCCAGTTCGGCGTTCAGCTCGATGAAGTTCTCCATCCCGGCAGGGATTTCGTCTTCCGAGAAGATGGCTTGCGCCGGGCATTCCGGTTCGCACAGCGCGCAATCGATGCACTCGTCCGGGTGAATGACCAGGAAGTTCGGGCCTTCGTAGAAGCAGTCCACCGGACAGACTTCCACGCAGTCGGTGTATTTGCATTTGATGCAGTTGTCGGTGACGACGAAGGTCATTTCTAGTTCTCTCCTCAGGCGACGGCGGCGGCCCTTCCTCTCAGGGCCGCGCGGTTTACAGGTATGTGGCTGCAGGCCAGGCTAATAACCTGCAGCACCAGCAAACCGCGGCGGATTCTACCAGCTTGTAGTGGGCGCCGTTATAACAGGTTCTTTAGTTGATATAGCATTTCGATAGCTTGGCGCGGGGTCATGTCGTCCAGCTGCAGCTTGCCCAGCTTCTCGATGGCCGGGTGTGGCAGGCTGGCGAACAGATCGCTCTGGTGCGGTACTTGTGGCACATCCCTGGCCTTTTCGGCCGGGGCGTGTTCATGCGGCAGGCTGGTGGTTTCCAGGCGCGCCAGGTGTTCGCGAGCACGCTGGATCACGACCCCCGGCACCCCAGCCAGTTGCGCCACGGCCAGGCCGTAGCTCTGGCTGGCAGGGCCAGGCAGTACATGGTGCAGGAACACGATGCGCTCGTTGTGCTCGGTTGCATTCAGGTGCACGTTGGCCACCAGCGGCTCATTCTCCGGCAGCACGGTGAGCTCGAAGTAGTGGGTGGCGAACAGGGTATAGGCGCGCAACTGGGCCAGGCGCTCGGCGGCAGCCCACGCCAGCGACAGGCCGTCGAACGTACTGGTGCCGCGGCCCACTTCGTCCATCAGCACCAGGCTGCGGTCGGTCGCGTTGTGCAGGATGTTGGCGGTTTCGCTCATCTCGACCATGAAGGTCGAACGCCCGCCGGCCAGATCGTCGCTGGAGCCGATGCGGGTGAAGATGCGGTCGACCAGCGACAGTTCGCAGCTGGCCGCCGGCACGAAGCTGCCGATGTGCGCCAGCAGCACGATCAGGGCGGTCTGGCGCATGTAAGTGGACTTACCGCCCATGTTCGGGCCGGTGATGATCAGCATGCGCGTGCTGTTGTCCAGGCCCAGGTCGTTGGCCACGAACGGCGTGGTCAGTACCTGCTCCACGACCGGGTGGCGGCCTTGCTCGATACGCAGGCACGGCTCGTCGACGAAGCGCGGGCAGTTCAGGTCGAGGTTCAGCGCACGTTCGGCCAGGTTGCTGAGCACATCCAGTTCGGCCAGGGCGGCGGCGCTGTCTTGCAGCGGCGCCAAGTGGCTGATCAGGGTTTCCAGCAGGGCGTCGTAGAGCATCTTCTCACGGGCCAGGGCGCGGCTCTTGGCCGACAGCGCCTTGTCCTCGAACACTTTCAGCTCGGGGGTGATGAAGCGCTCGGCGCCCTTGAGGGTCTGACGGCGGATGTAGTCGCCCGGCGCCTGCTCGGCCTGCTTGGTCGGCAGCTCGATGAAGTAGCCGTGCACGCGGTTGTAGCCGACCTTGAGGTTGGCAAGGCCGGTGCGGGCCTTTTCACGGGTTTCCAGGTCTATCAGGAACTGGCCGGCGTTCTCGCTGATCGCCAGCAGCTCGTCCAGCTCGTTGTCATAGCCGGTCTTGAGTACGCCGCCGTCGCGGATCACCGCTGGCGGGTTGTCGATGATCGCCCGCTCCAGCAGGCTGGCCAGCTCCGGATAGGTGCCGGTAATGGCCGCCAGGCGCGCAAGGTGCGGCGCCTCCAGCTCGCTCATGGCATTGTGCAGTTCGGGCAAGGCACCCAATGCATCGCGCAGGCGCGCCAGGTCGCGAGGGCGGGCATTGCGCAGGCCGATTCGGGCGAGGATCCGCTCGATGTCGCCAATTTCTTTCAGCTGCGGCTGCAGCTTCTCGAAGCTGTAGCTGTCGAGCAGGCAGCGGATCGAGTCCTGGCGTGCCTGCAATACCTTGAGGTCGCGCAACGGGCGGTTCAGCCACCGGCTCAGCAAGCGGCTGGCCATGGCAGTCTGGCAGCGGTCGACCACCGATTGCAGGGTGTTGTCACGCCCGCCCGCCAGGTTGACGTCCAGCTCCAGGTTGCGACGGCTGGCGCCATCGAGGATGACCGTGTCGTCCAGGCGTTCGTGGCGCAGGCTGCGCAGGTGCGGCAGGGCGGTGCGCTGGGTTTCCTTGGCGTAGGTCAGCAGGCAGCCGGCGGCGCCGATGGCCAGGGTCAGCTTGTCGCAGCCAAAGCCCTTGAGGTCCTTGGTCGCGAACTGCTGGCACAGGGCCTTGCGCGCCGAATCGCGGTCGAAGTCCCACGGCGCACGGCGGCGGGCGCCCGGGCGTTTTTCGGCGGGCAGGTCGCGTGGCCAGTCGTCAGGGATCAGCAGCTCGACCGGGTTGAGGCGCTCAAGCTCGGCCAGCAGGTTCTCCCAGCCTTTGATTTCCTGCACGCTGAAATTGCCGCTGGTGATGTCCAGCACGGCCAGGCCGAACAGGCGTTCGTCACCAAGCAGCGCGGCAATCAGGTTGTCGCGACGCTCGTCCAGCAGCGCCTCGTCGCTGACCGTGCCTGGGGTGATGATGCGCACCACCTGGCGCTCCACCGGGCCCTTGCTGGTGGCCGGGTCGCCAATCTGTTCGCAGATCACCACCGATTCGCCCAGCTTGACCAGCTTGGCCAGGTAGCCTTCCAGCGAATGGAACGGAATCCCGCACATGGGGATGGACTGGCCGGCCGACTGACCGCGCGCGGTCAAGGTGATGTCCAGCAGTTTCGCGGCCTTCTTCGCATCTTCGTAGAAGATTTCGTAGAAGTCGCCCATGCGGTAGAACATCAGCTGGTCCGGGTGCTGGTTCTTCAGCTTCCAGTACTGCTGCATCATCGGGGTGTGTGCGGAAAGATCTGACATTCAGGGCCTTACAGCGGGTGATCTGGTTGGCGATGGTAAACCCGCAATGGTACAGGCTTTTTTGTTGCGATGCAGGCGCAGGCTTCGGGGCGTGTGCGCGTAGCCTGGTGGGCAATGGTGGAGCTGCGCGGCGTTACCCTCTAGAATGCGCGCTCCTTGACGAACGCCTGTAGCCGTGACCTGCACGATGAATGTGTCCAGCCCTGTCCCTCATGTAAAGCAACAGCTGATCTACCTCCTGTACGGCGAGCGCCGTATCTATCAGCTGGAGGCCAAACTCAGCATCCTCACCGCCGTGGCGCGCTGCAAGCCGGCAGAGCTACCGGTGATCCGTGTGCTTACCGACCAGCCACAGGCCTTTGTCGGCTGGCCGGTGGAAGTGATCACCCTGGACGAGCAGACCCTGCAGGCCTGGACCGGTGACGGCGGCTACACCCACCGGCGCAAGGCCTGCGCCATTGCCCAGGCCGGGCAATGGGCGGACAAGACCGTGTTCATCGATACCGATACGGTGTTCCTGCAATCGCCGCTGAAGCTGTTTAGCCAGGTCGATGCCGGGCAGTTTCTGGTCGATGAAGTGGAAAAGAGCTGGGCCGAAGCTTCGCGCCACAGCGACTACCTTCGCTTCAGCGCAGGGCTCGACGAGGCAGGAAATGCACCGGCTGATGATTTGCGGCTGTGCAACAGCGGGGTCATGGGTTTCACCCGCTGCAATGTAGGCATTGCCGAACGCGCCATCCCGCGGATCGATGCCTGGACACCTTATACCGATGACCTGCACACCATCGAACAGATCGCCTTTTCTTTCGAGTTGCATGGGGCGCAGGTCAATGAAGCGCGTGGCGTGATCAGCCATTACTTCGCGATGAAGCAGTACGTGCATGCCATCCTGGAAATTTTCTTCGCCAGGCACGGCGAAGGCTTCCATCCACAGATGCCAAGGCTGGCCCTCAAGGTGCCGGCACATCGCCCTGTTCCTTCGTGGCTGGCGCGGCTTTCGGTGAAGTGGAGCCTCAAGCGTGTGCCTCGGGAGCTGCGTGGCATTGGCCGCAAGCTGCTGTACGGCAGTGTGATGAGCGGCGACGACTACCAGCGTGCCTGCAAGGTGATCTGGTGGCGTTCGGCGATTGATGACATGCGCAAGCAAGGTGGTATCGACTGGAACCAGGAATGGCCGGCAGGGCTGCCGCGCCTGGGGCGGCTTGACCAGCGTGCGTTCAGCGAAATGGCCCGGGAGAGCCTGAAGGTTTCCTGAGCCAGGGGCCGCGACAGGGTGATAGGGTAGAGATTAGCCTTCCAGGAGCCCGACATGGACCCGATCACCACACTTGCCACCCGCCTGGGTGAACACCTGCGCCGTTTCAATGCACAGGTGGCTACCGCCGAATCCTGCACCGGCGGTGGCATTGCCGAAGCCATCACCCGTATACCTGGCAGCTCGGCCTGGTTCGAGGTTGGCTACGTGACATATTCCAACGCCCAGAAAGCCCGCCTGTTGGGCGTGCCCGAGGCCTTGTTCGGCCAGGTGGGCGCAGTCAGCCAGGAAGTGGTCGAAGCCATGGTACGCGGTGCCCAGGCCGCCAGCGGCGCGCGCTTTGCCGTGGCGGTGAGCGGCGTGGCCGGGCCAGACGGTGGTTCGCCAGCCAAACCGGTAGGTACCGTATGGCTGGCCTGGGGTGACGGCAACCGGGTGTTCAGCGAGCGCCGCCAGTTCGAGGGTGACCGCGAAGCGGTGCGCCGACAGACGGTGAGCGCCGCGTTAGACGGCTTGTTACAGCTTGGTGCCGAGTAAATCGACGACAGGGGTTTGCGCGAGCGCCTGCCTGTGGAATAATACTGGCTACTTATACAGGTATTCCGGCCATCAGGGCCAAGTCGAACACGTGAGGATTTCAATGGACGACAACAAGAAACGCGCCTTGGCTGCGGCCCTGGGTCAGATCGAACGCCAATTCGGCAAAGGCGCAGTCATGCGCATGGGTGACCAGGAGCGCCAAGGCATTCCGGCCATCTCCACCGGCTCCCTGGGCCTGGATATTGCCCTCGGCATTGGCGGCCTGCCAAAAGGCCGTATCGTCGAGATCTATGGCCCGGAATCGTCGGGTAAGACCACGCTGACCCTGTCGGTCATCGCCGAAGCCCAGAAAAGCGGTGCCACCTGCGCCTTCGTCGATGCCGAACACGCCCTCGACCCTGAGTACGCCGGCAAGCTGGGCGTCAACGTCGACGACCTGCTGGTCTCGCAGCCGGACACCGGCGAACAGGCCCTGGAAATCACCGACATGCTGGTGCGCTCCAACGCCGTTGACGTGATCATCGTCGACTCCGTGGCCGCGCTGGTACCCAAGGCCGAGATCGAAGGCGAAATGGGTGACATGCACGTGGGCCTGCAGGCTCGCCTGATGTCCCAGGCCCTGCGCAAGATCACCGGTAACATCAAGAACGCCAACTGCCTGGTCATCTTCATCAACCAGATCCGTATGAAGATCGGCGTGATGTTCGGCAGCCCGGAAACCACCACCGGTGGTAACGCCCTGAAGTTCTACGCCTCGGTGCGTCTGGACATCCGCCGCACCGGTGCGGTCAAGGAAGGCGACGAGGTGGTCGGTAGCGAAACCCGCGTCAAGATCGTCAAGAACAAGGTTTCGCCGCCTTTCCGTCAGGCCGAGTTCCAGATTCTGTACGGCAAAGGTATTTACCGTAATGGCGAGATCATTGACCTGGGTGTGTCCCAAGGCCTGATTGAGAAGTCGGGTGCCTGGTACGCCTACCAGGGCAACAAGATCGGTCAGGGCAAAGCCAACGCTGCCAAATACTTGGCCGAGAACCCGGCTATTGGTACCGAGATCGAGAAGCAGATTCGTGAGAAGCTGCTGAAAGCCGGTGCTGCCGCTGAAGCCAACAAAGCTGCCGCCGTTGATGCCAGCGCCGACGATGTGGCTGACGCCGAAGCCGGTTATTGATTGCGCGGTAGATAGCCAATATGTCCGCCGTACTCGACACCCCCGTCGCCATTCGGCGGACAGCCATGGACCTGCTCGCGCGACGTGAGCACGGTCGCGTCGAGCTGACGCGCAAGTTGCGTCAGCGTGGCGCTTCGGATGAGCTGATCGAGCCTGAGCTCGACCGGCTCGCCGAAGAAGGGCTGCTTTGCGAAGCCCGCTACCTCGAAAGCTTCATCAGGTACCGTTCCAGCGCTGGCTATGGCCCTTCGCGTATTCGTGAGGAGCTGGGCCAGCGTGGTTTGGCGCGTGCTGATATCGAGCAGGCATTGCGCGAGAGCGAGGTGGACTGGCGCGAGCGCATGCGTGATGTGTGGCAGCGCAAGTTTGCCGGGCAGCACCCGCAGGATCCGCGCAGCCGTGCCCAGCAAACCCGTTTTCTGGCTTACCGGGGTTTCCCCATGGACATGATCGGCCGCCTGCTCAGTGGACGTGATCTCGACGATTACTGACCACCAGATCTGCAGTTGTAGGCGGTCTCGCATGGTTTAAGGTCTGACTTGAAATCAGAAAGCTGACGCAATCCATGTGGGAGCGGGCTCGCCCGCTCCATAGGTACAGTGCAGCAAGCGAATCTCAAGCGGCATCAGCTCACCTTCAACGCCTCCCTGGCCCGCTGCGTGGTATGCATTGGCTGAGGCTTGGCCCAGTTTTCCGGCAAGTTGATGAAATCCACCAGCTCGCGCAGCCGGCCCTGGTCGCGGCCATTGAAGGCGAATGACAGCCGGGTCAAATGGTTGAAGTTGCCCACTTCATGTTCGGCACTGCTATCCGCTTGCTGGTGATACTTGCCACTCAGACGCAAGTCGGCAAAGCCTTCCTGAATATCAAACAGCGCTGCTTCGCTGAGCGGGTGGTGCATGCGGATCACGAACTGGTTCTTCAGCCAGCGGCTGGAGTGGTAGTTGCTGTAGAACTGGTTGATTTCCTCCACGGCCTCATCGGCACTGTGCACCAGGCGCACCAGCTTCAGGTCGCTGGGCAGGATGTAGCGGTTTTCTTCCAGCTGGCGGCTGATGAAGTCCAGGCAGTCGCGCCAGAAGCTGCCGCCGGGCGAGTCCAGTAGCACCACCGGCACCAACGGGCTCTTGCCGGTCTGGATCAGCGTCAGCACTTCGAGCGCTTCGTCCAGGGTGCCGAAGCCGCCCGGGCACAGCACCAGGCCATCGGCCTCCTTGACGAAGAACAGCTTGCGGATAAAGAAGAAATGGAAGGGCAGCAGCTTGTCGGTGCCGCCCACGGTGGGGTTAGCGTGTTGCTCGAAGGGCAGGGTGATGTTGAAACCCAGGCTGTGGTCGCTGCCAGCGCCTTCGTGGGCGGCAGCCATGATGCCGCCGCCGGCACCGGTGATGACCATCAGGTCGGAGCGCGCCAGGGTAGCGCCCAACTCGCGGGCCAGGGCGTACATCGGGTGCTCCAGCGGGGTGCGTGCCGAGCCGAACACGGTCACCTTGCGCCGGCCCTTGTAGCGCTGCAGGGTGCGGAACGATTGGTCCAGTTCGCGCAGCGCCTGCAGGGTGATCTTGGCACTCCAGCGGTCGCTGTCGTCATGGGCCATGCGCAGGACGGTCAGCATCATGTCGCGGTACAGCGGCAGGTTGGGGCTGTCGGGGGCTACCAGTTGAAGTTGTGCGTCGATGTTGCTCAGGTCGATGTTGTTGTCACGGAAGTGGCTGAACAGCAGTTCATTCGCTTGGTAAGGCATGCAACGTCTCCTTCTGCACCAATACCTCTGACCTCAATCTAGACCCTTGCGCAGGATCGTGCCGGGCTGTTTGGCGCAGCCGCCCGTCGGTATGTGGCCACCGGCAGCAGGGGTTTGGTTAACTGGTAAAGCGAAACGTATCGATGCAGGAGGTGGCGGTATGCATCGCTTGATCATCGAGATTGACCGGCAGCTCTATCAGCAGCTGGAAAGTGCGGCTCAGGTGCATCACTTGAGCCTTGAGGACGAGTGCTGCCGCAGGTTGGCGGGGCTGGAGTGCCAGTCGCGCTACTTGCAGGCGTTATTGGCCGAGATGCGCGCCGATGCGGCCGAAGGGCGCTGGCGCGCCCGCGAGGACGAAAAGGTATAGCTTGAACGGCTGCTGTTACTTCTTCTTGTTGCCGGCCACGCAGCTGGCACTGTCGAATGCCTGGTCCATGATCGGCTGGTTGGTCTTGTACACCGTGAAGCGATAGACCATGACCGCGCCCTTGGACATCAGGTTGCGAAAGCCGCTGTTGCGGCACACGCTGTCGCCCAGCTGGCTGCGTACCTGCGCGGGATTGGCCTGCATGCGCTCGGCGTGGCTCTGGCGTACGCTCAGGTGGTTGACCAGTGCCTTGCCTTCCACGGTGTAGCCTTGGTCGAGGATGTCCTCGTTGATCGCGCGCGGGGTACCGACGCTGCTTTCTTTGGCAACCTTCTGCAATGTCCTGTTCAGGTCGTAATCCTGCTTGGAGGCTGCCTGGGCTGCCAGGGGCAGAGCGAGTAGCAGGCTCAGGGCGGGGACGATAAGGCGCAGCATGAATCTCTCCTGGTTCGATGACTGGCGCTTTGACATGCGCCGGTCGACGGCGTTCCGTGAAAGTCGCGCGAGCGCGAGGTTCGGGCACGGTAAGCGTCGATTATAAGGGGCACCTCGCCAGCTGCACAGTAAATGGCCCCTGTTCTGCTAAACTGGGCGTCTTGTTTTTTCCGAGTCATCCTTGTGCCCATTTCCTACCTGTCCAGAGGCCTGCCGGCATGAGCCACGCGGTAGCGCGGCTGCGCGCCGAACGCCTGGCCCGCAGCAACAAGCCTTTCATCGCCCGTGGCTCGCGTGCCGAGCGCTGCGCGGATTGCCGGGTCATCGCCACCCATTGCCTGTGTGCCTGGAAGCCTCGGGTGCAGGCCGAGTCTGGTGTGTGCCTGCTGATGCATGACACCGAACCGTTGAAGCCCACCAACACCGGCTGGCTTATTGCCGACCTGATCGAAGACACCTGGGCCTTCGGCTGGCAGCGCACCTCGGTCGACGAGCGCTTGCTGGCCCTGCTGGACGACCCGCGCTGGCAGCCCTATATCGTCTTCCCCGGTGAGTTCGTGGCCGAGCAGCGGGTAGTCAGCGAGGTGGTGCGCGAGCCGGGCAAGCGCCCGCTGTTCATCCTGCTGGATGCCACCTGGACCGAAGCCCGCAAGATGTTCCGCAAAAGCCCGTACCTGGACCGCTTTCCGGTGTTGAGCCTGCAGGCCGAGCAGATGTCGCGCTATCGCCTGCGGCGCTCCAAGCGCGACGATCACTTCTGCACGGCAGAGGTCGCAGCCATGTGCCTGGACCTGGCCGGCGACAGCCAGGCCTCGCAGGCGCTGGATGCCTACCTGGATGTGTTCAGCCTGCATTACCTGAGCGGCAAGCGGCGCCTGCCGCTGGATGATCAGGACGACACCCATCAGCGTTTGCATACCTTCCTATAGTCCAAGGGGCACAACCCCTGCTTTGGTTCATAATGACGGGGCTGGCAGCCAGGGGGGGCGAGACGGCAGGGCGAATGGCTTGACCACCCTTGACCGTGCTCGACATCCTTGGCGCCGATTCCCCGCCGGGCGCTTCTCTTCCCCGAGCGTCTGGCATAGAACAGGATCCTTAGATCGATGGCCACTTACGAAATCCTGATTGCCGATGACCACCCGTTGTTTCGTGGCGCCCTGCGCCAGGCCGTTACCCTCGGCCTGGGCCCGGATGTGCGCCTGGTCGAAGTCGCGAGCATTGCCGAACTGGAAACCCGCCTGAGCGAAAAAGCCGACTGGGACCTGGTGCTGCTGGACTTGAACATGCCGGGTGCTTATGGTTTTTCCGGGCTGGTACTGCTGCGCGGGCAATACCCGCAGATCCCTGTGGTGATGGTGTCGGCACAGG
Source organism: Pseudomonas sp. YNh (assembly GCF_037993085.1). Lineage (NCBI taxonomy): Bacteria > Pseudomonadati > Pseudomonadota > Gammaproteobacteria > Pseudomonadales > Pseudomonadaceae > Pseudomonas > Pseudomonas sp. YNh. The sequence continues at coordinate 15,759 of NZ_JBBMRJ010000045.1, forward strand.
AGGAGGCCGCGGTGGTGGTCAAGTCCCGCGAGTTTGGCGCCAGTGGCTTCATTCCCAAGTCCAGCACCCTCGAAGTGATCCAGGATGCCGTGCGCAAGGTGCTCGATGGCGAGGTCTGGTGGCCGCCGCAGGCGTTCGAAAAGGTCGATGTCTCGGCCGAGGCCAAGGCCGCAAGCGAGGGGCTGGCCAGCCTCACGCCGCAGCAGTTCCGCGTGCTGACCATGGTCTGCGAAGGCCTGCTGAACAAGCAGATCGCGTATGAACTGAGTGTCTCCGAGGCCACGATCAAGGCCCACGTGACCGCAATATTCCGCAAGCTGGGCGTGCGTACCCGCACCCAGGCCGCGCTGCTGCTGCAACAACTTGAATCGGTTGCCAGCAACTGACTGCGCGTGGCTTCACGCTTTTTTGACCCGAGCCGGTCTAGTCTGCTGGCCTTTCTGTTGTGAAGTGACTCACATGACATCGCCATTCAAGGGCCAGACCGGCCTGAAACGTATCTTCAACGCCGCCGGCTACTCGCTGGATGGCCTGCGTGCCGCCTTCAAGGGTGAGGCCGCATTCCGCCAGCTGGTGCTGCTTAACGTGCTGCTGATCCCGATTGCCTTCTGGCTGCCGGTCAGCCGTGCCGAGCGGGCGATCATGATTGCGGTGTGCCTGTTGGGGCTGATCGTCGAGCTGTTCAACTCGGCGGTGGAGGCGGCCATCGACCGTATCTCGCTGGAGCGCCACCCGCTGTCGAAAAACGCCAAGGACATGGGCAGCGCCGCGCAACTGGTGGCACTGACCATGGTGGCGCTGGTGTGGGGCGTGATCCTGCTTTAAGCGATCGGCGGCAGCACGATTTCATCACTGCGGGTATAGCCCGCGGTGAAGTTGCGGCACAGTTCCAGAAATTCGCGCATGGCCGAGGTCTGGTACTTTTGTTTGTGCCAGATGAAATAGAACTGGCGCATCAGGTCCAGTTCCGGGGTTTCCACCGGTACCAGGCTTCCCCGGCGGAAGGCGTCCCGCAGGGCCAAGCGCGAAATGCAGCCAATCCCCAGGCCCGACTCCACCGCGCGTTTGATTGCTTCAGTGTGTTCCAGCTCCAGGCGGATGTTGAGGTTGGCGCGGTGGTGGCGCATGGCCTGGTCGAAGGTCAGGCGCGTGCCTGAGCCTTGCTCGCGTAATATCCACGCCTCTTGCGACAGGCTTTCGATATCAGCCCGGCCCGGCTTGGCCAGTGGATGCTGCGGCGCGCAGAACACCACCAGTTCGTCCTCGACCCACGGCTGCACTTCCAGGTCGGGGTGGTTGCAGTCACCTTCGATTAGACCCAGATCAATTTCGTAGTGCGCGACCTGTTGCACGATATGCACTGTGTTCTGTACATGCAGCTTGACCTGGCTTTCCGGGTGGGTCTGCATGAAGCTGCCGATCAGCAGGGTGGCCAGGTAGTTGCCGATGGTCAACGTGGCGCCGACCGCCAGCGAACCGAAACCGGACTTGCCGTTAAGCAGGTCTTCGATTTCCTTGGCCTGGTCGAGCAGGGCCACCGCCTGTGGCAACAGTTGATGGCCCAGGGCGTTGAGCGCCAGGCGCTTGCCGGCACGGTCGAACAGCTGGCAGCTCGATTGCCGCTCCAGTTCGGTGATGGAAGTGCTGGCGGCCGACTGCGACAACGCCAGCAGGCTAGCGGCCCGGGAGACGCTTTGGTGCTGTGCGACGGCGACGAAGACTTGCAGTTGACGGAGTGTGAATCGCATATCGATATAACCGATAACACATATCTTGATAATCCAGTTAACAGATATTGTCGCTGCCCCTAAACTATCGCGCAACTGCGCGTTTTGCGCGCCGCGTTTTTCTTCAGGAGCCCCATCGATGAGCAACATGAACCACGAACGTGTCCTCAGTGTGCACCACTGGAACGACACCCTGTTCAGCTTCAAGTGCACCCGCGACCCGGGGCTGCGCTTCGAGAACGGTCAGTTCGTGATGATCGGCCTGCAGCAGGAAAGCGGCCGTCCGCTCATGCGTGCCTATTCCATCGCCTCGCCGAACTGGGAAGAGCACCTGGAGTTCTTCAGCATCAAGGTGCCTGACGGCCCGCTGACCTCGCAGCTGCAGCACCTGAAGGAAGGCGATGAGATCATCATCAGCAAGAAGCCTACTGGTACCTTGGTGCTCGACGACCTGAACCCGGGCAAGCACCTGTACCTGCTGAGCACCGGCACTGGCCTGGCGCCGTTCATGAGCGTCATCCAGGACCCGGAAACCTACGAGCGCTTCGAAAAAGTGATCCTGGTACACGGCGTGCGTTACGTGAACGAAGTGGCCTATCGCGAGTTCATCACCGAGCACCTGCCGCAGAACGAGTTCTTCGGTGAGTCGGTCCGCGACAAGCTGATCTACTACCCGACCGTGACCCGCGAGCCTTTCGAAAACCAGGGTCGCCTGACCGACCTGATGCGCAGCGGCAAGCTGTTCAGCGACATCGGCCTGCCACCGATCAACCCGCAGGACGACCGTGCGATGATCTGCGGCAGCCCGAGCATGCTCGACGAGACCAGCGAAGTGCTGGACAGCTTCGGCCTGAAAGTCTCCGCCCGCATGCGCGAGCCGGGTGACTACCTGATCGAGCGTGCCTTCGTCGAGAAGTAAGACGCAGGCTGGTACTAGAAGGCGACCCCCGGGTCGCCTTTCTTGTGCCGATGATTTTTGCATTGCTTGTGCCGGCCTTTTCGCGGGCTCGCCCGCTCCCACAGGTTCTGCACAGGGTTCAGGAACTGTGCAGTACCTGTGGGATCTGGCTTGCCGGCGATGAGGCCGACCCCTATTCGACGCGAGTCTCGCCGCTGTACACCAGAATCTCCCGGCAGCGTTTGCACAGGTACCGCCGCCCCTGGCGCACCAGCTTGTGCCGCTGTGCGGTAAACGGGAAATCACCCTGCGGGCAAGGGCAGCGGTAGATGTAGCGGGTTACCACGCGCCGTTGCACTTCATAGTTGTGGCAACGGTTGGGTGGCAGCTCATACACCCCGCGCATGATCAATTGCCACTCTTCGCCATGGGCCTGGATGCGGTCGCCAAACAACTGGTGGGCCACCAGGTGCGCCACTTCGTGGGCAACGGTCTGGCGCAGGAAGTCTTCCTGGTTTTCCCGGTAAAGCTGCAGGTTGAAGCGCAGCAGGTTCTCGTGCAGGTGGGCGACGCCGGCTTTTTGCCCGCGCAGCTTGAAGCTGACTTCCGGGCGCGGGAAGGGGCGTTTGAAAAAGGTTTCGGCTTGCTGGTAACAGGTTTCGACGCGTTGTTTGAGCAGCTCGGGCATGGTGGGGCGGTTCTCCTGACCGGGCATTATGCCGCAAGCATCGGCGGCCTGCCGTGCCACCGGTCTGCGCACAGCCAGAGGCCGCCTTGCGGCGGCCCCTGGTTGATGCCCCAGTGTTGGTTGAGTGTGTTCTAGTTGGTGTAGACGGGCCCCACGCCCAGTCCCCAGATAATTACCGTGGCAGCCATGATCGCCACCAGTACCACAAGGCCCACTGCCAGCACCGAGCTGGAGAACAGGAAGCCTTCGTCGGACGGTATATTCATGAACGTCGGCAAGCCGACGTACAGCAGGTACACCGTGTAGCAGATAGCAGCAGTGCCGATCAGCATGCCCAGCCAAAGGTGCGGGTACAGCGCCGCCAAGCCGCCGATGAACAACGGTGTGGCGGTGTAGGTGGCAAAGGCGATGCACTGCGCCATGGACGGATTGGCATCGTAGGTGCGGGCCATCCAGTGGATGAACGCGCCCATTACCGCCACACCGCCGAGCATGGCCAGGTACGACATGATGCTCATCCAGATGGCGCTTTCCATGGTGAGCATCACGGCTGGCCGGTCACCGATTACCCAGCCCACCTGGGTAGTGCCGATGAATGCGGAAACGGCAGGGATCGCCGCCAGGATCAAGGTGTGCGTCAGGTACATGTGGCTGATGGTTTCTTCTTCGCCACGAATTTCCCGCCATTCCTGATCGGGATGGGTAAACAGCCCCACAACGTGATGAATCATGCCGATCACTCCTCTCAATGTTGCCAAACGCCCCCCAGATGGAGCGCAAGCGGCCCGAGGCCCGAACACCGATGCAAGCGGTAATGTGGCCTTATGTCGCAGTATAGGAAGCGGTTACCGGCACGAACCGTGCTTTTTAGAGCAAATTGCGCTGTCAGGGGGCCTGTTGATTACATCGAAGTCTTTATCGGAATGCCTACAGCGATGCTGCGTTTGTGCGTAAAATAGCCGGCTTTTGTCACACCTCGCGGATCCAAGCGCTATGGGCACCCTCTCGGTCAACCAGAACAAACTGCAAAAACGCCTGCGTCGTCTCGCCGGCGAAGCCATCACCGACTTCAACATGATCGAGGATGGCGACAAGGTCATGGTCTGCCTGTCTGGCGGCAAGGACAGCTACACCATGCTCGACGTTCTGTTGCACCTGCAGAAGGTGGCACCGATCAAGTTCGAGATCGTCGCGGTGAACATGGACCAGAAGCAGCCAGGCTTCCCTGAGCACGTGCTGCCGGCCTACCTCAAAGAGCTGGGCGTCGAGTACCACATCGTCGAGAAGGACACCTACTCGGTGGTCAAGGAGCTGGTACCCGAGGGCAAGACCACGTGTTCCCTGTGCTCGCGCCTGCGCCGTGGCACCCTGTACACCTTCGCCGACGAAATCGGCGCGACCAAGATGGCGCTGGGGCACCACCGCGACGATATCGTCGAAACCTTCTTCCTCAACATGTTCTTCAACGGTGCGCTCAAGGGCATGCCGCCGAAGCTGCGGGCCGACGACGGCCGCAATGTGGTGATCCGCCCGCTGGCCTACTGCAGCGAGAAGGACATCCAGGCCTACTCGGACATGAAGGAATTCCCGATCATCCCGTGCAACCTGTGTGGCTCGCAGGAAAACCTGCAGCGCCAGGTGGTCAAGGACATGCTGGTGGAGTGGGAGCGCAAGCACCCGGGCCGTACCGAGAGCATCTTCCGTGCCCTGCAGAACGTGGCGCCGTCGCAACTGGCCGACCGCAACCTGTTCGACTTCATCGGCCTGAAGATCGACGAAAACGCCACGCCGCGTTTCCTCGACGTGCTGAACATCTGAGCCCATGCGCGATTACCAGTGGCTGCATGAGTACTGCCTGAACCGCTTTGGCTCGGCCCAGGCGCTGGAGGCCTTCCTGCCGCAACCGCGCACAGCTGTGCAACTGCGCGGTATCAGCGACGACCGCTACCTGTCGACCCTGGCCCTGCGCGTGTTCCGCGCGGGGCTCAAGCACAGCCTGGTGGATGCCAAGTGGCCGGCATTCGAGCAGGTGTTTTTCGGCTTCGACCCGGAGAAGGTCGTGCTGATGGGCGCCGAGCACCTGGAGCGGCTGATGCAGGACGAGCGCATCATCCGCCACCTGGGCAAGCTCAGGAGCGTACCGCGCAATGCGCAGATGATCCTCGACGTGACGAAGGAGAAGGGCAGCTTTGGCGCTTTCATCGCCGACTGGCCGGTGACCGACATTGTCGGCTTGTGGAAGTACCTGGCCAAGCACGGTAACCAGCTGGGCGGGCTGTCGGCGCCGCGCTTTTTGCGCATGGTTGGCAAGGATACCTTCATCCCTACCGATGACATGGCGGCGGCGTTGATTGCACAGAAGGTGATCGACAAGCAGCCGACCAGTCAACGCGACCTGGCCTTGGTGCAACAGGCGTTCAACCAGTGGCATGAAGAAAGTGGGCGGCCGCTGTGCCAGTTGTCGGTGATGCTGGCACATACCGTCAACCATTGAGATCGTCGGGGCCGCTGTGCGGCCCATCGCCGGCAAGCCAGGCTCCCACAGGTGTTGCACAGCATTCAGAACCTGTGAGGACTTTGTGGGAGCTGGCTTGCCAGCGATTGGGCTGCAGGGCAGCCCCCGAACTCAACTCCCTTCGCCCGCCATGCGCCGCTCATGCTGAAACTTCCAGCGCACATACAGCAGCCCGGCAATGAACAACCCCAGGCTCGCCAGCACTTCAACCCAGCCAAACACCGCCCGCGCCGGGTCGAACGCCGCCAGCACGCCCTTGATGAAATAGATATTCACCACGAAACAGGCCCAGGCATGTGCCCGGGCGCTGCCTGTCAGCATGCCCGGCAACAACAGCAGCAGTGGCACCAGCTCGATTGCCAGAATCACCCCGACTCGCGCCCCGTGCAGGTTGGCGAACCACAGGTTGTTCACCAGCAGCAGGCCGATCAGGCCGAAGAAAAACGCCAGGCTCAACGCCCGTGTCAGGCGCAGGCGCGGTGCCAGCCATTCCAGCGGCGGCAACACCTTGGGCTTTTTAGCCACGCGCGGCCTCCAGGGCCTTGGCCGTGGTCGCCAGGCGTTGTCCCAGAGCGCGGCACAGGGCAATTTCGTGCTGATCAAGCTCACGCTTGCCATCGGCCCCCGCATGGTGGCTGGCGCCGTAAGGGGTGCCGCCGCCGCGGGTTTCCAGCAAGGCCGACTCACTGTACGGCAGGCCCATCACCAGCATGCCGTGGTGCATCAACGGCAACATCATCGACAGCAGGGTGGTTTCCTGGCCACCGTGCAAACTGGCGGTAGAGGTGAACACGCCCGCCGGCTTGCCGACCAGTTCACCGCCCAGCCACAGGCTGCTGGTGCCATCCAGGAAGTACTTCAGCGGCGCTGCCATGTTGCCAAAGCGGGTCGGGCTGCCCAGTACCAGGCCTGCGCAGTGGCGAAGGTCGTCCAGGGTGGCGTACAGCGCACCACTGGCCGGAATGTCCGGTGCCACCGCTTCACATTCGGTAGAGATAGCAGGCACTGTGCGCAGGCGCGCCTCCATGCCGGCCAGTTCGATTCCGCGGGCGATGTGACGGGCCATTTCGCTGGTCGAGCCATGGCGGCTGTAGTAAAGCACCAGGATGTAGGGCGCGCTCACGGCAGGATCTCCAGCACTTTTTCCGGCGGGCGGCCGACCACGGCCTTGTCACCAGCGACCAGAATCGGCCGTTCGATCAGTTTAGGGTGCTGGGCCATGGCATCAATCAATTGTGCGTCGGTCAGCGCCGGGTCGGCGAGGTTCAGCGTTTTGTATTCGTCCTCGCCGGTACGCAACAGCTCCCGCGGGGCGATGCCCAGCTTGGCGAGCAGGGCCTTGAGCGTGGCTGCGTCGGGCGGGGTTTCCAGATAACGCACGATGGTCGGGGCGAGGCCACGGGCTTCGAGCAGTTCCAGCGCGCCGCGGGATTTCGAGCAGCGCGGGTTATGATAGAGCGTCAGGTCAGTCATGTCGGGTCGCATCCAGCTGGGTGTGGCGGCTATTCTAACCGCAGCGACTGACTCATTTGCTTTAAAACTCGAGAAGGATTGACCCATGGCAAGGCGTCTGGCAGCAGTACTGGCCATCACCGCGAGCCTGTTGCTCGGTGGTTGCGGTGCCGATTATGGCGTGGACCAGCACGGTAATACGGTTAAGGCCGAACAGATCGAAGGGCACTGGCTGGTGCTCAACTATTGGGCCGAATGGTGCGGGCCGTGCCGTACCGAAATCCCGGAGCTGAACACGGCGGCCAAGCAGTGGGCGGCCGATGGCATCAAGGTGGTGGGGGTGAACTTCGATGGCTTGCAGGGGCAGGACCTGAAACAGGCCTCTGAAACCCTGGGCATCGGTTTTACCGTGCTGGCCCAGGACCCGGCCGAGCGCTATGACTTGCCGCGTAGCGAGGCGCTGCCGGTGACCTACATCATCGATGACAAGGGCAAGGTGCGCGAACAGCTGCTGGGCGAGCAGACCCTGGAAGGGCTGCAGGCCAAGATCAAGGCCCTGAAAGGCGCCTGATGCAGTTGGGGCCGCTTTAGCGGCCCATCGCGGCACAAGGCCGCTCCTATGTATGGACTCGCCTACATTGTCTAGCTGCTTTGAACATAG
>NZ_JBBMRJ010000046.1:0-23190 GCF_037993085.1 Pseudomonas sp. YNh
GTCCCCGCCGCGATCTCGACGATCAGAAGGTTAGACAATCGCAGGCGTTTTCACACAGCCTGGACCCAAAGCTGTCGGAGACAGACACTCGCTGTAGCGGAAGCAGTCGTATCCTCAATGGCTGAACGTCAGTTATACGCCGCTCCCTCCGACCTCGCCTTAAAGCGAAACGTCGAGAATCCTTTTAATTCGTGCTTCAACTCGCCCGCGCAGTAATGGTGACGAACAGAGATTGCTCTGGAGCCCGCCATGAGGATGTATGCCTTCCCCCTGATTGTGACTTGCTTGGTGACACCCCCGGCTGTCGCACAAGAAAATCGCGAGCGCTCGGATCTCGGACTTGTGCAACAACGGCTCACTGCTATCGAGCTGTTGGCCGATCGTGCGTCACGCGGCTCGGATGATCTCGATGGAGCACGCTATCGCTTCGACTATCCAAGATTTTCGGCAGATCTCGAACGTATACGTGAAGGCATCCAAAACTATCTGTCGCCCTCACGCGCACAGCCAGCTGACCTAGTCGAGCTGACAGGTCAGTACCGTGCTGAAGCACCTCACTCGAGCCCCTGCCATGAGCATGACTGACGCCCAACTCACAGCATTCTCCGCCGTGGCTGGGTTTACCCCGCAGTCGAGTTCACTGCTATGGCGCTCATCGGTGCTGGTGTTCGCGTTGCTCTGGTGCACCTGGGCGCTGTGGACCGGCTACCGCGGCTGGGCGGCCGGCAATCTCAATTTCGGTGCGCTAGGCGGCAGCACGCTGCGTCTGGCCCTAGCCCTGATCGTGCTGATGTTTTTCATGCTGTCGTAATCTGGAGATCCTGCCATGAAACTCTCCCGTCGCTGCCTCCTTCCGCTGCCCCTGCTGCGGGCTACCTTTGGAAAAGCCCTATTCGGCGGTTTGGTGCTGCTGAGCTCGACGCTGGCCAGAGCTGATCTGCCCACCATGGAAGCACCGTCCCGCGGCGAAGGCACTGGACTAATTGACACCATCAAGAACTACGCCTACGACGGCGGCATCCTACTAGGCCTTTTGATCGCAACCCTCGCTTTTTTGGGTGTGGCCTGGCATTCGCTCACGGTCTACGCCGACGTGCAAAACCAGCGCAAGACGTGGAAGGACCTCGGCGCCGTGGTCGGCGCCGGCGCACTGCTGGTGGTGGTGATTTTGTGGTTCCTGACAAAAGCCGCCACGATCCTGTGAGGTTGCCATGTACTACGTCCCCGCTACCCTCCCCGACGGCACGTTGACCTTCCTGCCGGAACGCCTTAATCGCGATCCTGCGGTCCTGCGCGGCCTTACCAACGACGAGATGTGGGTCGCCCTGATTGTCGGCGCAGTACTGGGTATGGTCCTCGGCGGGCCGCTGGCGGTGGCCACTGTTTCCATCGCCACCCTGCCCACTTGCATGTTCCTGTGTATGGCGCTGGTGCTGCTCGGTGGCGGCAAGCTTCTGCGTCGGGCTAAGCGTGCTCGTCCCGAAACCTGGTTGTACCGACGTCTGCAATGGCAGCTGGCAGCGCACTGGGGCATCGGCAGTCAGTACCTGATCCTGCACTCAGGCCCGTGGGCGGTCCGGCGCACACGCCGGCCTATGAGGATCGCCCCATGAGCCGCTTCCGGAACAAAGTCGATGCGCAGCAGGCGCATATCCTCAGCCTACGCCTGGCTGTGGCGACCTTGGCACTGCTGTGTAGTGGGCTGTGGTTCGGCTGGCAGTCCGCCCCTTCCGAACTGACCATTCATGTGCCACCGGATCTGCGCTCCGGCAGCACTCGCAAATGGTGGGACGTGCCGCCCGAAAATATCTATGCCTTTGCCCTGTACATCTTCGGCCAGCTCAACCGCTGGCCCACCGACGGCGAGGTCGACTACCACCGCGCCATCTTCGCCCTGCAGCCCTACCTGACACCGGCGTGCAAGACCTTCTTTGACGGCGATTTCGAGTACCGCAAGGCGGCCGGCGAACTGCGCGGTCGTGTGCGTGGGGTGTACGAGGTACTGGGCCGCGGTTACAGCGATGATCCCGACCTGCGGGTTAAGCAGCTGGATAAGCACAGCTGGCTGGTCAAGCTCGACCTCAATGCCGACGAGTACTACGCCGCCGAGCCGGTGAAGCGCGTGGTCGTGCGTTACCCCCTGCGCGTGGTGCGCTTCGACGTCGATCCCGAGCACAACAAGTGGGGCTTGGCCCTGGACTGCTACGAAGGCACACCGCAGAAGCTGACGCTGCCTGGAGGTGCGTGATGATGATGCGTGTCTTGATCCTGATTCTGGTGACGGTGGCCGGCTGGTGTTCAGCCGCAGCCGCCGTCGAGGTCAAGTACTGGGACCGTCTGCCGCTGGCCGTGCCGCTGACGGTGGGTCAGGAACGTATCCTGATGCTCGATGAGGATGTCCGCGTCGGACTACCCAGTGCGATCAGCAGCAAGCTGCGCGTGCAGTCGGTCGGCGGAACGGTGTACCTGCGTGCGTCGGAAGCCATCCCCCCGACCCGACTGCAGCTGCAGTCGGTGAAGTCAGGCGACATCATTCTGGTCGACATCGAAGCACTCGAGGGCAGCGAGACACTGGAGCCGGTCAAGATCGTTGCTCAGGCCCAGGCACCAGACGTGGACACAGCGAAGGACGCAGCACCGGCAGTGACGCCAGTACTGGTTGTGCTGACCCGCTTCGCGGCGCAGAACCTGTATGCGCCGCTGCGCACCGTGGCGCCTTTGCCAGGTGTGCGTCGGGTCCCACTGGGCGACTTCTCTGGGTTCAGCACCCTACTGCCGACCGAGCACGTGGCCATCAAGGGGCTCGCCGCCTGGCGGCTAGGTGATTACTGGGTGACTGCGGTGAAGATCGTCAACCGTGGGCCGACCATGGTCACGCTGGACCCGCGTCACTTGCAGGCCACGCTGTATGCCGCCACCTTTCAGCACGAGTTCCTGGGGCACGCCGGCACACCTGAAGATACCACCGTGGCGTACCTCATCACACGAGGCGGCGACCTGAAGCACGCACTGCTGCTGCCACCGCCAGCGCCGGAGGCTGCCGATCATGAAAGCTAACGGTTTGCTGAAATGGCTGGTACCGGTAGTCCTGCTGGGGATTGTGCTGATCATCGGCAAATCCTGGGTGGCGGCGCCAGACGCTGAACCTGCCCATGATCCCGAAAACATTGCCCTCAGCCCGGAACAGGCCAAGGCCCTCGGTATTGCCGGCGACACGCCGCGCGACACCGTGGCGACGCTGATTGGCCAGGTCAAGGCCATGCGCAGCGAGATGCTGTCGCTGAAGAAAGGCAACGAGACCCTGCAGACCGAGAATAACCGGCTGCGCACGCGCGAGGGAAATATCGACAGTCGCATTCAAAGCACGCTGAGCACTGTCACCCAGCAGGTCACCGAGCAGCGCCAGCAGGCCAACGATGCCAGGCAGAAGGCCGAGCAGCAGCACCGCGAGACCCAAGGTTTGCTGTCCCGGCTGAAAGACCAGCTCACCAACAAGCCGGCCGCGAAGTCCGACGTACCCGTGGGCTTTGGTCTCGAGCCGGGTGACGAGCAGCAATTTTCTGGAGCGCAACCGCCGGCGGATACGGTGCAGTGGATCGAGCCGTCCAATACACGTGCTGGCCCGGAGGGGGCCAGCAAAGCTGAGGGGCCGCTGTCGTCGCTGACGTCGAAGTTCAAGGATCTGCATGGACTGGACAACAATGCGATTGACCGGGGCCAGGACCATCTACGCGCCGTAGCCAAGGGCGAGCGTGACCTTGAAAGTGTTCAGGATAGGACCGAGGAAGCCAAGCCAGTCTATACCCTCCCGGAAAACTCAACCCTGATGGGCTCGATCGCCATGACCGCCCTCATTGGCCGAGTGCCGGTGGACGGCACAGTGAATGATCCCTACCCGTTCAAGGTGCTGGTGGGGCCGGACAACCTCACCGCCAACGGCATCGACCTGCCCGACGTGGTCGGTGCGGTCATGAGCGGGACTGCGGCCGGTGACTGGACCTTGTCCTGCGTACGCGGCCAGGTCGAGTCGATCACCTTCGTCTTCAGCGACGGCACCGTTCGCACGGTGCCACAGCCGCAGAAGGTGGTCAGCCGCAACCGCAGCAGTACCCAGACTTCGGACACCGAGAAGATCCGCGGGGGCTTGGGCTACATCTCCGACCCTTACGGCATTCCCTGCATCGCCGGCGAGCGCCGTTCCAACGCCCAACAGTACTTGGGCAGCCAGAGCCTGATCACTGCGGCCGGCGCCGGCTTCGCGGCAGCGCTGGGTAGCGAGCAAACCAACACCTCGTTCATCAACTCGGCCAGCGGCAGTCTGGGGCTGTCGCAGAACAGCGGCAACAGCGCGCTGAACTCTGTCATCAGCGGTGGCATCGGCGACATTCGTGACTGGATCAACAAGCTCTACGGCGAAGCCTTTGCCGCGATCTACGTCCCGCCGGGGGCCAAGGTGGCCTTGCACCTAGATCACGAAATCAGCATCGACTACGAACCCAAAGGCCGGAGAGTGAATCATGAAACCCCATCCGTTTCGGTACTGGACCTGGATTAACCTGCTGCTGAGCCTGCACCTGACAGGCTGCACCACCAGCAAGGACGAGATGCTGCCCCACGGCGACCACACCATGCTGGATATCTGGAACAGCGGCGGCGCGGTCGGCACGCAGCAGCACTTGCAGGAGGCTCGGGGCGAACTGCGCCGACCAGTGCTCGATCCCGAGCGCCTGATCAAGGACCAGAACGCCTACACACGCACAGCCGCCAACGAGATCCGCGCCCAGTTCCCACGCCTGCCTAATCCCGACCTGGTGATGTACGTCTACCCGCACCTGGCCGGCACGCAGCAGACGCCGGTGCCTGGTTACTCGACCGTGTTTCCGCTGTACGAGAAGGTCCAGTACGCACTCCCCGGCGAACGCCTGGACGATCTGTGATGGACGAGGATGCAGATCGTACGTCGCCGCGCTGGCAGCCCTGGCGCGCGGCGCAACGTCGGCGCGCGACACGTGCGGATGAAGCCGCGCAGTACGCACACAACCCCAGCTTCACCGACCACTTGCCCTGGGTCGAATACCTCGAGGAGGAGCACTGTTTTCTGCTCGACGATAACCGCTCGGTGGGCGCCGTGTTCGAGTTGCAGCCGATCGGCACCGAAGGCCGTGAGCCCGAGTGGCTGATGGCGGCGCGCGATGCGTTGGAGGATGCGCTGCAGGACAGCTTCGACGAGCTCGATCAGGCACCGTGGGTGGTGCAGTTCTTCTGTCAGGACGACAGTGATTTTTCCCCGTACCTGGAGCGCCTGGAACAGTACGTTGTACCACGGGCGACAGGCACCCCCTTCACTGCAGCTTTCCTCACCTCGATGCAACACCACCTCGATGCCATTGCCAAGCCAGGCGGCTTGTTCGACGACCATGTCGTGTCGCACCTGCCCTGGCGCGGCAGCAATCGACGGATTCGGCTGGTGGTCTATCGCTGGCTCGGTGACCAGGCCGACGACGAAGGGCAAAACCCCGCTCAATTGCTGGGAAGGACCTGTGATCGCCTGATGGCCTCGTTGCAGGCCTGCGGGGTCAATCCTCGGCGGCTGACGGGGCAGGATTTCTATGCCTGGTTGCTGCCGTGGTTCAATCCGGCCCCGACTCTCACCGGTGAATCACCAGCGGCGTTCTATCGACGCGTGCCCTACCCGGAGATCGATGACGGCGATGGGCTGTCGCTACCGTTCGACCACGACTTTGCCGAGCGACTGTTCTTTCAGGAGCCACGCTCGGACAGCGAGCAGGGGCTGTGGTATTTCGATCAACAGCCGCACGCGGTGATGGTGGTCGACAAACTGCGCAGGCCACCCCACATCGGCCAGCTGACCGGCGAGACCCGCAAGGGTGAAGCGCTCAACGCTCTGTTTGACCAGTTACCCGAGCAGGCCGTCATGAGCCTGACCTTGGTCATCACACCTCAGGATGTGCTCGAGGAGCAACTCAACCGCTTGGCGCGCAAAGCTATCGGCGAAAACCTGGCCTCGACCCAGACCCGCCAGGACGTGGAAGAGGCCCGCGCGCTGATTGGCCGCCAGCACAAGCTATACCGCGGCACCTTGGCACTGTACCTGCGTGGCGCCGATGAGCCGCAATTGCGCCAGCGCTCGATCCAGGCCGCCAACGTGCTGCTCGGTGCCGGCCTGCAGCCGGTGCGCGAGGGCGATGAGGTGGCCGCGTGCAACAGCTACCTGCGCTGGCTGCCGATGGTCTACAACCCCGCACGCGACACGCGCAACTGGTACACCCGGCTGCTGTTTGCTCAGCATGTTGCCAACCTGCTGCCACTGTGGGGGCGCAGCACCGGTACCGGTAATCCGGGCATCACCTTCTTTAACCGAGTTGGCGCGCCGCTGTCGTTCGATCCCCTGTCGCGCTTCGACCGTTCCATGAATGGTCACCTGCTGTTGTTCGGCCCGACTGGCGCTGGCAAGTCGGCCACCCTGGTCTCGATCCTGATGCAGGTCATGGCGGTGTATCGGCCGCGGCTGTTTATCGTCGAGGCCGGCAACTCCTTTGGCCTGCAGGGCGACTACTTCGCCACTCTGGGCCTGACCGTCAACAAGGTCCAGCTCAAACCGGGCAGCGGCTTGAGCCTGGCACCCTTCGCCGATGCTCGGCGGCTGATCGAGCGCCCCGATCAGGTCGCCAGCCTTTCAACCGAAGACCTGGATGAAGACGCTTCGGGCAGTGACGAGCAGCGCGATGTGCTGGGCGAGCTGGAGATCACCGCCCGCCTGATGATCACCGGGGGCGAAGCCAAGGAAGAGGCACGCCTCACCCGGGCTGACCGCAGCCTGATCCGCGAATGCATCCTCGACGCGGCCAGGCATTGTGCGGCCAGCGATCAGCAGGTCATGACGCGCCATGTCCGTGATGCCCTCCGAGCGGTAGCCAGCGACGCCCACCTGCCCGACAAGCGTCGTGAGCGGGCCCAGGAAATGGCCGAGTCCATCGACCTGTTCTGCCAGGGCTTCGAGGGTGCGCTGTTCGACCGACCAGGCACCCCTTGGCCGGAAAGCGATGTCACGATCGTCGACCTCGCCACCTATGCCCGCGAGGGCTATGAAGCGCAGATGTCGATCAGCTACATCAGCCTGATGAACACGGTGAACAACCTTGCCGAACGCGATCAATACCTCGGTCGTCCGATCATCATGGTCACTGACGAAGGTCACATCATCACCAAGAACCCGCTGCTGGCGCCCTTCGTGGTCAAGGGTACCAAGATGTGGCGCAAGCTCGGCGCCTGGTTCTGGCTGGCAACGCAGAACCTGGCCGACTTCCCCGATGCGGCGCAGACCATGCTCAACATGATCGAATGGTGGATCTGCCTGAACATGCCGCCGGCGGAGATCGAAGAGATCGCGCGCTTCAAGAAGCTCACGCCAGCACAGAAGACCCTGCTGTTGTCAGCGAGCAAGGCCTCTGGCAAGTACACCGAGGGCGTGGTCTTGTCGAAGCAGCTGGAGACGCTGTTTCGCGCAGTCCCGCCGAGTCTGTACCTCACCCTGGCCATGACCGAACCCGAAGAAAAGGCCCAGCGCTGGCGGTTGATGGAAGCGCATCAGCTATCCGAGCTGGAGGCCGCACTTCGGATTGCGGCGGACATCGATCGCTTGCGCGGCATGTCCTGAACCTCGTGGCCCACGATGCTCTGTGGCCTGCCGATCAATAAAACCCGATAGGAGTACATATGTACTCCTTTGGTAATTTAGGACGAATTGCAGTCCTCACCATGCCGGCTGGAGAAACCGAAGGCACCAGTCTCGGTTTGTCCGCCCCACTCCTCTGCCTGATCCGTGATGCTGCAACTCGGCGCATGGATGCACACCGTTGCCACTTGCCGAGCGCTACCGATGAACTTGACCGCCCCATGTCGTACACCACAGCCAAAGAGATCTGGCCGAGGTCGCGGCTTTATCGCGATCGTTTTGCTCGTGGCTGCCGAGCAGTGCCTGGCGATAACCACTCCCGCCATCATTGCCTCGGTCGCGTCGCTGCAGTGTCTGGAGTACCGGATCGTGGGGATCTGCTACTGGCTGCTGTGTACGCCCTTTGGTTGCACGGTGAGAACTTCGCCCAAAGTCCGTCACTTCATTCCTGAGCTGGTGGTGTCGAGCTATTCCGACACCGGCAATAACCCCTGGGGCGAGATGTCCGGTCTTTCGGCACAGACACCCCTGTCGCAAGGCGGGGGCAACCTGATCACACCCTCGCCGCAGCGCAACAACCTGCCCCGCTTCAAGAATGTCGACGGCATCGGACATCCTGGCAGCGCTGCACTGACTGCCGTGGCACACAGCTTCGGCTATGCATGTCCAAGCGGGGCGGTGCCACTTGCGCCCTACTACCTCAGCACGCTCGATCCACTGGCCTGGCGCCACGCCATCCCCGAGTCCGTCTATCCGCAAGCGCTTATTCCGGGCATGCGTGAGATCGGTAGCCAAGCCCTCGGCAACATGTGGGGCAGCATTTACCCACGACAGGGTTTCCTGGTACAGCCCGACGACTTCAAGGCCGCCGCAGTGATGGCGCAGCGCGCCAGTGACTTCATCACCCGCGTTGGTCAGCCGCATGTGTATCTGCCGCTGCAGCCGATGCCATCGCCCGGTTATTGGCCGCCGCTGCCGGTGATGGAGAACAACATCAACAACCACCGTTGGCAGTTGCTCGCACCGATGATGCAGAGCACCTGCGCCATCTTCCCGAGCGCCACCGTCCAGAGTGCCGAGGGCGCCTACGCCTGGTCGTTGTGGCGGCCGTATCGCTGCTGCCAACGCATGGGGCAGACCTTCCTGTTCAGCATCGACTTTGATGGAGGCCAGTGATGAACACCCTCTCGTTCGGGTTGGTATGTCTCTTCGTATGCGCCGCCGGCCACGCCGCCGAGAATGGCTACCACCTGGGCGACCAAGCCCAAGTGTTGGACGACCGGGTGATGTACACCATCGGTGGCGGATCGGCGGCGGGCGCGCCCTCCTCGCTCTACCGCCCCAGCGGACTCGGCGTCGGCCTGTCCTGGCGCGCGAACATGATGTGCGGAAACATGAACCTCTCCAACACCCTGCAGAACCAGCTCAACGGTGCCACCCAGGGCTTCCAGCAGATCATGGGCAACGTCATCCAGAACGCCACCCAGGCGGTGATGTCGCTGCCGGCAATGATCATCCAGCGCGCCAACCCCGGGCTGTATGAACTGCTGAGCAACGGCGTACTGCAGGGACGCATCGACTTCGACCGCTCCAAACTCACCTGCCAGGCGATGGCGGCGAAGATGGCTGACAAGGTGGATCAGGCCGGTTGGGGAGCACTGGCGCAGAACCAGGAAATGCAGCACAACCTGGAGCAGTCCGACGGTGATGCCGTGACTGCGGTGAAAGACACCGAATCCAACAACGGCAACAAGGGTGTCAGCTGGATTGGCGGGCAGAAAGCTGGCGGCCATGGCCAGGCGCCGATCCGGGTGACCGCGGACGTGGTTAAGGCGGGTTACAACCTGCTGCACAACCGTTCGGTCGAGGACACCTCGGCGGTCGGTTCAGGTTGTCAAAACGGCGCGATTTGCCAGGCCTGGTCGAACCCCGAAGAGGCGGCTGAGTGGGCAACCCGGGTGCTCGGCGAAACCGAGGTGGAGACCTGCGACGATTGCGAGACGCTGCGCGTGAGCGCGGGTGTAGGTCTCACGCCACTGATCCAGGAAACCTACACCCAACACCTCGAAGGCTTGCAGCGCATGTTGTCGGGCGCAGAAGAGCCCACCCCAGAAAACCTCGCCAAAGTCTCCAGCCCCTTGCTGCAGGTCTCGCGTGGCGTCATCGAGGGCCTACGCGATGACCCCGACCAGAACCTGCTGGCCCGACGTTTGGCCAGCGAGACCGCGTTGTCGAGCGTGATCTACAAAGCGATGCTGCTGCAGCGCACATTTCTCGCCGGTAGCCGAGAGCCCAATGTGGCGTCGGCGCAGCCCGCCACCACTGCCCTCAACGGCAATGTCGAAACCTTGGAGCGCGAGATCCGCCTGCTGCAAACGGAATTGCAGGTTCGCCAAGCCCTAGCCACCAACACCGCCAGCCTGGTCCTCGATCGCCACGCCGGCGGCGCCGATGCCTCACGCAATATCGACCAGCGCGATCCACGCCCAGACCGCCTGCAGCGAGCGGATCAGGGAAGGAGCACGCCATGATGCCGTTTTCTGTGAAAAGCTCGGTCGTTCGGGGCTTGCTGATCCTCGCCGTCATGATGGTCATGTTGCTGGTTGCCTCGATGGCGCTGCAATTGAGCGGGCCCCAGTTGGAATGGATCAAGGAGGCACGGGGGAGTACGCCGTTTCTCGCCTACTGGCGAGCCCTACTGTACACCCTGATTTTCGCCGGCTGGACCGCAGCACTCCGCTTGCGGCCAAGCTCGGAAGACCAGCAACGGTTATTACGCCTGGGCCTGATCGGTTTCGGCGCGATCGTCCTGGTCGAACTGTCGCGCTTGTGAGGTGCAGCCATGAACATGAGCACCAACAGCTACCTCGAATACTACCTGTCGCTGCTGGCGTGGATCATCAACAACGGAATCTGGAACACGCTGGCAGACACCGGGCTGTTCGCTGCGCCGTTTGGGGCGATCATCCTCCAGGAGTGGTTATCCGCCCGCCAACAGGGGGCCGACGAGGGCAACAAAGGCTTGCTGTCGATCCCCCGCGTCGAGAACCGACTGTGGATGAGCTACGTCGTCATCCTGTTTGGCTGCATGCCGTTTTTCCCGCTCAACCTGTCCTCCGTAACCTTCGACGGTGCGGCGAGCCAGCGCTGTGGTGTTTCCATGGCCAAGCCCGCCGACACGGCCTGGGGAACAACCTTCAACACCATCGGCGAGAAATCGGCGAATGTGCCGGTGTGGTGGTACCTGGTGCATGCCATGAGCAAGGGCATTACCGCCGCCGCCACAGCGTCGATTCCCTGCGCACCCGACATCCGCGCGATGCGGATGGAGATAGACAGTTCCCGGATCAACGACCAAGTGCTGCTGCAGGAAGTCGCCGATTTCACCCGCGACTGCTACGGCTTTTCACGCTCGAGGCTGTTTACCAACCGCCCTGAGCTGGACGAATCGCAGAGCTACGATGCGTCCTGGATTGGCTCGACATACCTGCTCAACACGCCTGGCTATTACGACACGGATCGCTCGCGCACGCCCCGGGTTGATTGGCCGTATGACGAGACGCGGGACACCTCCCTCCCTCGGTTGGACAACGGTGCGGGCTACCCAACCTGCAAGCAGTGGTGGAGCGATGCCACGGTCGGCTTGCGCGACCGCCTGGTCGCCGAGGTCGATCCCAATCTGCTCACGCAATTGCGCGGCTGGCTGACCGGGCGCAGTTCCACCGAAATCGAAGATGCCACCCTGCGTGAACTGGTGAGCCCCCGCCAGCAGTCATTGAGCATGGCGCCTGGCCAGGTTTTCCAGGACTACGGCAGCAGTGCCCGAGGCGGCTCGTTGACGCAAGGGCTCAACAACCTCGCCACCAACACCGGCCTGGCCCTGGGCTCATTCAGCAACTTCCCGGCGATGAATGCGCTGCGCACTGCATTGCCAATGGTGCAGGCCTTCCTGATCATGGGCACGATCATCAGCTTGCCACTGGTACTGCTGATCAGCACCTACCAACTCAAAGCGTTGATGACGATCACCTTCGCGCTATTCACCCTACACATGCTGACATTCTGGTGGGAGTTGGCCCGGTGGATCGACTCGAGCATGCTCGACACGCTGTACCACCAGGTCTCTGCCACGGACCAAGCGCTTTTAACATTGCCAACGGCAGGCTTCCTGGATGGGACGGTCACCGCGCAGGTGATTGAGTACGTGATGGGGGCCATGTTCTTCGTACTCCCAATGTTTTTCCTCGGTGTAATGAGCTGGGCGGGATACAACGTAGGCAGCGGTGTCCAGACGCTCTTCACTCGCGGATCAGAAGGAGCCCAGGTACAGGCTGATAAGGGATCTTCTCAACTCATATCGGGAGCCAAAAAGTTAAGATAATTGATTATCTAGGAGACCCATTATCATCGTACATCTCAGGATATTTGCTTTGGTGCTGGGGATGACTTACCTCGTATATCCGAGGTTGCCTATCACTTTTAATGGGCAGCGCCGCGAGGGTCCACAGAGCAACCGTTCCGATCGCCAGGAAAAAAGCGACTGATGCGACAGCAAGCAAAAGAATCACCTTAACAATCTGCATACCGAGCCGGCGATACCCAAACGGAACGCTCGCCAACATCGGTGAATGCAGCACGCTGGCTTCTAGCTGATTCACCAATCGACCCGCGCTAATTGCGGCACGAATCAAATACTTGCCGAAAGAAGTACGGCTGGGGTTTGAGGACGCTGGGGTCGCCATTTTCCCACCTCCATTTACTTCACCGCACGTGCGGTCAAACCGCTATAAACAATTTGGATCCAAGCCTTAGCTTACTCCTCCCCTGCGGATTTCCATGACCGTTGATCACTTGGTTTACGCTGCTGATCGCCAGTGGTACTGCATGGATTGATGCAGTGCACTCTTCTGAAAATCACCATTGACGTTATGCCGACCCGCTTGATAAACCGCACAGGCAAGCGCTGGAAAACCAGCACCCCAGGTGGCCACAACCTTCAAGGCCACGTCACTCCCGTGATGGTTGTCCCAAGGGCGATTAGCGTTCGGTGGCTCGCCCGGTTACCGCTCCCGCGGTGATGAGCGCTCTTTCACATCTGCCTCACGGAGCCCTGCTTCGTTGAAGCTCCTTTTCCATTTCCGTGCTGGGAATTCTTCCCGCATGGGTGGCATTCCTCCGCACTGCCTGGAGGAACTCACCATGTTGCGCTTCACAGGAGCTGAACTTCACGCCGTCTTGACCGAAGCGGCCGTCATCGGCTGCCGAGTCATCCTGGTCAAAGACCACGGTGTCTACCTCATGTCCGAGTTCGGTGAAAGCAAACCCGACGGAGGTAGCCGCAAACACATCGCCTACGCCATGGGCTGCAACCCTGACGTCGACGACTTCGACGCTTGGTGGAATCGCGCACGCAGTGAATTCGGTGGCGACGATTTTGCCGAGTACTTCGACCTTGATGATCCGGTACTGGAAAGCCTACGCGGCACCAACGGGTCGCTGGTAGTTGAAGCCACATCCACGCACCTGTACATCGCTGCCGAGATTGCCAGCTCCGGGAAATCCTGAATGCTCTCGCAACACCCGCGATGTCCCAGGGATGCACGAGCCAGTGCCTCTCTGGGATCTCGCCCACTTCAATCTTTACGCCGACAGCAGCCGTTCATCTGGACCTTTCGAATGGAAAGCCTTTGCTGGAAGCGGGTGGAAACTTGCACTGCTCGTTGCCCTTTATCGGGTATTGCCCTCACAGGAAACCGCGTTTTAATGCCTAGACACGCCCAGTTCACAGTGTGAGTTGTGGCGATGGGACTTCCCCCGAGTTGTTCGTGAAGCCATCGCCGGATCAGCTCCCGGGAGGCACCAGTGTCCAGGAAGAACCGCTCCTTACCTGCCGTTGTCCTGAGCCCAGGCATATGGCAATTCATCGCCGAGGTTGGTACGGCTACTGACGCAGTCGAGCAATCAGGGCAGCGCTTGCAAGTCGTATTGGGCATTGCCCTGGCATCGTTAGACCGTCGCCACTGGCGCCAGTCGATCGAGTTGCTGCTCGGTCAAGCTTCCCAGAGCGACTCACGCTCATCGACGGTTGCCCCTCAACTACTGGTAACTCACATCACGCCAGAGGCCGGTCCTGTTTTTCTGCACATCAGGTTGCCACATGAGATCGGTGTGGACATCTCATCAACCTGAACACTCGCACTACCACTGTCCACTTACCCCACCGGGAACCCTTCCCGGCCGGGCAGCGTTCCCCTTCTTTGACTGGAGAACGTCATGTCCGATATCTACCTGGATGTCACCAACAAGATTGTCAGTGCCCTGAGCCAAGGGGTCATCCCCTGGATCAAACCCTGGACCACTTCAGGCTCCAGTGCTGACGCACCTTTCCCCATCAACGCAATCACTCGGCGCCCGTACGCCGGCATCAACATTCCACTGCTATGGGCCGAAGCCCGCCTGCGCGGGTACCGCCAGGATCGCTGGCTCACCTACAACCAGGCTCGGAAAGCCGGTGGTCACGTACGCAAGGGCGAACAATCGACCCTCGCGGTGCTGTACAAACCCATGAGCAAGGAAGCGCACGACGAAGACGGTCAGGTCGTCCGTGATGAGCAAGGTAACGTCAAGATGGTGCAGTTCGCACTGCTACGGACGCATTGCCTGTTCAACATCGAACAGACCGAGGGACTACCCAACGAGGAACAGCAGCACGAGGAGAGTGCAGATCCGGTGGCGTTCATCGATCATGCACCTGCCGAGCGACTGTTGGCCGCCAGCGGCGCACGTATCGAGCATCGCTACGGGGATGACGCATTCTATCTACCGATCCGGGATCTCATCCAATTGCCCACCAAGGCCCAATTTGTGGACGTCAGCAGCTACTACGCAACCGCATTACACGAACTGACGCACTGGTCGGGTCACCACGCTCGCCTCAACCGAGAAGGCATCACTGCCGGGCACGCCTTCGGCTCTGCGGCGTACGCCTTCGAGGAGTTGGTCGCGGAGATGGGTGCGGCATTTCTCTGCGCCCTCACCGGCACCCAGGGCGAGCTGCGCCACGAAGAGTACCTGGCATCCTGGTTGAAGATCCTCAAGGAAGACAAGCGGGCCATCTTCCGCGCCAGTGGACAGGCGCGTGAGGCGTCCGAGTACCTGGTGGCACTGCAGTCCGATCAGTCCAGCGAGACGACCGAACGGCTCACGGCGTGACTTTTCACCTCAAATAGAAAGGCCCCAACCGGGGCCTTTATTTTGCCTGCAACGCCGACCATCGGTCGCTACAATTGAGCATGCGATTACTGCA
Organism: Pseudomonas sp. YNh; assembly: GCF_037993085.1. Lineage (NCBI taxonomy): Bacteria > Pseudomonadati > Pseudomonadota > Gammaproteobacteria > Pseudomonadales > Pseudomonadaceae > Pseudomonas > Pseudomonas sp. YNh. The sequence goes on from NZ_JBBMRJ010000046.1 coordinate 15,003, forward strand.
CCCAGCTCTCGACGACATCCGAGCCGTACTCCTGCTTCCACTGCTTGAGGATCTTGTGGTTGCCGCCCTTGGTTTCGACGATCTCGCCGCTCTGCGGGTGCTTGTAGCGCTTGACCTCACGCGGCTTGCGCTGAGCGCCGGTGGAGGCGCTGGAAGTACTCACGCTTACGCCCTTGGACGGGTCGAGAATGGTGATGACCTGGCGCAGGTTCATGCCGTACTCATCCAGCAAGGCCTTGAGCTTTTGTTCAAACTCGATTTCCTGCTTCAGGCCGGAATCGTTTTTCATCGCATCCAGCTGTTGAAGTTGAGCAGCCAGTTGAGCTTCCAGTGCTTTGAATTCGGCAAGTTTGGACATGTGAAATCTTTCCTAGGGTTGGGACATGTGTAGCAATCTTACCTGAGGCACAAGTACTAGCCGAGCGTTAACTCACTCTCCAGCTAACTTTTCATCTCTCAAAATGTGCACATATCTATGTGACTAATCAGTCCGGCAAGAACTGGCAAAGGTGCCCCACTAGTTCACGAGGTGCGGCACTATTGCCGATTTTAAACAGCATGTCGCGCTGACTGCGTGGCAACAGTTTCGCGCAACGCGTGGCGGCCGACCGAATGGCAGCATCGGTCCCATGAATCCGGTCAGCCAGTAGCACGATCAAAATGGCATCGCTCAACGTCATCAGGCCACATTCCTCGAAATAATATCGGACAGTCTACCTCCCGGGAAAAGGACAGGCCATTCCGGTACCACAGGTAACCCGATGCACCAGGCTTCGAATTTTCGCGTTCGCGAAAAGGCTCAAGGCGTTAAAGGGTAACGGCGGCAATGGTAAGGGGGCACAAGGGTAAGAGGCCTATCCGAAAAAGCAAAAGGACCTTCTGAATGCAAAGCAGGTAATGCAATGAAGCGCTGGTGGTTCACACATCAAAAAGGCAATGGCGCGGACCCCACGCTCGCTTCAGCGCCCGAGGGATTTCTCCTCCCACTCACCTCTGATTCCCTGCTAGGTGCCGAACACCGAAAAAAGCTACTGCAGCGCATCTGGCAATACACAGCGCTCTCCGAGCCGCAGTTCGAGCAGCTCTACCTTGATCCGATCCGCCGTTACGCCAGCTATGTGCAGCAACTCCCCGCCAGCGAAAGCCACCACCATGCCTATCCAGGCGGCATGCTGGACCACGGACTGGAACTGGTGGCCTGCAGCCTGAAGTTGCGCCAGTCGTACCTGCTACCCAGCGGCGCCGCACCGGAAGACCAGGCCGCGCAGGCCGACGCCTGGAGTGCGGCGATTGCGTACGGCGCCCTGCTCCACGACATTGGCAAAATTGCCGTTGACGTGCAGGTGGAGTATCAGAATGGTGAGGTGTGGCACCCCTGGCACGGGCCATTGACTCAGCCCTACCGCTTTCGCTACGTCGCCGGTCGTGACTACAAGCTTCACGGCGCAGCTGCCGGGCTGCTGTACACACAGGTTTTGACGTCCCGTCAGCTCGACTGGCTCAGCAACTATCCAATTCTGTGGGGCCACCTACTGTTTTTGCTAGCCAATCACTACGAGCACGCCGGCACCCTCGGGGAACTGGTGCTGCAAGCTGACCGGGTCTCCACCGCGCAGAACATCGGCGCCAACCCCACCAAGGCCCTGCAGGCACCTAAACACTCGCTGCAGCATCACATGCTCACGGGCCTGCGCCACCTGGTCAAAAACGAGTTTAAGCTCAACCAGCCCGGTGCGGCCGGCTGGCTCACTGAGCACCATCTGTGGCTGGTCAGTAAGGCTGCGACCGACAAACTGCGCGCTTACCTGCTCGTTCAGGCGGTCGACGGCATACCCTCCTCCAACATCGCCTTGTTCGATGAGCTGCAATCACATGGATTGGTGGATGCGACACCGGAGGGCAAAGCGGTATGGAATGCCACCGTGGCTGACGATGACTGGCAACATCGCTTTACCTTTCTTCGCCTGCAGCCGAGCCTGATCTGGGCCAATGAGCCGAGGCCAGATTACTTTAGCGGCACGGTAGAGCCGATGATGGACGGTCCACTACCGACCAGCGAAACCAACGAGTCGGCCCCGGATCAGCCGCCTGCAACACCAGAAGCAACACAAGCCGGCGCCGTGCTGCAGAATCAGGAATTCGACTACCTCGACGACCTTATGGACATGTTGCAAGTGCCGGGCGAACGCGAGAGTGGATCAGCTGTTGAGAAGGCTCAATCTGCCACTGCTCCACCACAGGATTCCGTGGGGCTGGCCTTTATCGAGTGGCTGCGCGAGGGAGTTAACAGTCATCGCTTAGTGATCAACGATATCAAGGCCAAGGTCCACACCGTGGACGGTACTTTTTTCCTGGTCACACCGGGCATTTTCCAACGCTATGTCGCTGAGTGTTTGAACTGCAACTCGGAAATTGAAAAAAATGAAGCGTGGCGGCAGTTGCAACGCAACTTCGAGCGGATAGGCCTTCACAAAAAACAGAAGAACGGGCAAAACATCTGGGCTTGTACAGTTAAAGGCCCGCGTAAGTCCAGCATCTTGAGCGGGTATCTACTACGCGATGCTAAATCATTGAACTGTCTTCCGCCGCAAGACAATCCCTATCTTTCACTGCATTCATAGTCCAGATAGGGCACACGAAAGCACCACACATAAAACATCACCCAAGGGCTTTACTATGCAGCACAGTGATATTTCTGAGACACAGCCGGCAGTGGGCATGCCCCTCGTAAAGCTAAACTATGCAGCCAGCCATCGCATTAAATAAAAATTAGAGCTCACAAAACCTCATCTATTTTTCATAACAGCTATACAAGCTCAAACCACCCACAGACCTAAAATCTTTATCATCACTTAAAATATTAGCCACTCCTGACTCTTTCATAAAATGACAATACAGAGCATCATATCCATCGATTTTAAAATCCCTGATCAAGCCCATTACTGAGTCATCCACTTTCGCTCCCACACCTAGAGGGAGTGGCTCAGCCATACCCTTAACCTGTGCCCATGCGTTGTCAATCTCGTTTAAAACAGCTTTTCGTTCTGCTTCAATGCCTCTGAAATTTTTGATCGGAAATTTGGGGGAGCTATTTAACGCCCTGTAAATCCCTAATTCAGAGTTTTCAATCAGACTTGAGAGCTCCACCAAAACCAAAGGTGAGTAATACAGTTTAGCCTTCACATCCAATGCATCCTGAATAAACTCAGGATAGTGCAAAATCTGGTAATCCCTGGGTGCATTCCCATAAAATGTTTTCGAGGCGGCGTACGTTGCCCAATACCAAACATTTGTATCCACAAAATAGCCATGCTCTGAAGAAGCTTTATTTTTCTTGATATCCATCCACATATCTACATGCCTTTCCTTGCATTGTCCAATCCACGACCTACAGCACCGCCTTTGTCTCTATAGAACTTTATAGCATTAGAAATCACAAGATTAAGGATATTCCTACCATGATCTGATATCCCCTCAAACTCAAGGCGCGCCTGCAACTCACTGATTTCTCTATCTTTAAGCAAAGCACCGATACTTGCGTTAAAAAACGGAGACGCAAAAACTTCTATTCCTGAAAAATCCAGCACGAGTTTTTCATCACCCTCACCGGAGCGAGCCCAAGAGTTCAAAATCAACTCTTTCAACTTCGTACCGGCCGACATAGAAACCGCATTACCGCCAACAACATCTTTAATTACTATATTTTTCATGTGTCACCCTCAAAAATAAGCCGGAACATCCTCTACAATCTCCGACTTAAATTTATAGTGTTTATCATCACAATTGACCGTGATGCTTACAAGCGTACCTAAAAGCTTACCCGGAACTCTTTGGACTACATAGTCGCCACGACTATCAATAGATGCCATGAATTCGTCGCTACAAACCGTAAGCGTACCACCATTCAACGCCACAAACTTTTTTAGTATTCCAAAACCTAAACCTCTGGGCATGTCAGCCGGACTATCAGTCCGGGTAGAGTTACCCATTTCTAATGCCCAAGCTATAGCTGTCTTCCCATCCTTATCTGGGTAGACCCTCTGAACCGACCCTACAATTCCGCTACCCAAGTCAAAAACAGATAATGACAACTTTTTTGATTTTGGTTCATAATAACCGCAGGAAATGACACTTTGACCATTCGGGTTATCTTTCAAACCATGTCCATAAGCATTCACGAATATTTCATAAATACTACTAACAATCACCCCCTTTAGCGCTGCAGACAGCGACAGCTTTTCATCAGACAGCCACTTATCCTGAAGGTGATCTAGTATCAGAGAGTCTTCGAGAACCTCAGCATGCTCACGATACCCGATGTAATCCACCCCCCTTTCTATACCAAAGGCTGGATGAACATAATTCCAAAAACCCACATCCCGCAATCTCTTCATGATTTTCTGATTCATCGTAGAAAAATCAAATCCTACGCTATCAAATGGAAGAAGCTTAGGAAAAATGGAAAGTATTCCGCGGCGAGTGGCCAGTCGATGCTGCTTCAAATAATTGCATAGACCGCCTATTACAGCTATGCCATTATGACTTATAACTGAACACTTGGAAAAATTAAACACAAAGTAGTGCTGCGGCTCAGAAAGCACAGCCTCTGTCAACCTTGCTAAATATTTATATCCAGCTAGGTCATCTCTGATCGGCGGCAAGTGGATATTGTATCTCTGTCGCTCCATCCCAGCCTCACTCCCTCGGTGTCTATCGATAAGCAATTCTTTACCGAAGCACTCAACACTGCTCTGAGCCTACGTTCAGCCCTAACCTAGCCTATCTTGACGCATCCCTGCGCTTGAGGCTATAGACATCAGTAGCCTGTTCAATACTCCCTCAGCACTGCCGTAGAGTGGCTGAGTAGCTTTTCGTTTAGGGGCTCATTGCCTTGGCCCGGCTAAATGATGCGGAAGCGTCATTGCGATCCGACAAGATGATCGTGCTCACGCCCTCCTACTCGGCCCAGACGGACCAGACCAGGTGACGCAGACCAAGCTCTGGCGGGTTGAAGCTCGGCAGCAAAAAATTCGCTTCCCGAAGCATCGGGATGACTCGCTCCAAATCATCAATCGGAAAGCGACGGGGGCTGCCCATTGGACAGTTCACTTGATGCACTTTCGTGGGCTCGCGGCCATCTGACAACTGTTCAAGTTTCCCTCAGAAATCCTTCAAGCGGCACCGCGCTGGATCGCCGTGATAATCGACCTCCGTGTCTTTCGTATCGAAGAGCACTCCCTTCACCTGATGGATGGAGATCTCGCTACGAATGAGTTCAAGAGCCGGCGGGTACCACTTGGGTTGTATGCCTGGATTGAAATCATCTAGAGACCCGCGGGGCTGATCTTCCCCAGGCCAAAACTCAGGAGTGAAGAAGGTGCCGTCTTCATTAGAGTCCCAGAGGCTCACCTGACCTGCCGCGTAAATTTCATCGCACCGATGCACACCTGAAGCTTTTGTGAAGAGGACCACGTTGTGCCCCGCCGGGGCTCTGCCATGCTGAGACACCTGTATCGAGGGGAACAGGATGCCGTTCAGGTTCAGTTTCGGATGGGTAGGCAAGAAATCAGCGATGGTTTGTGTAATGAGGTACCCCTGCTCAACCATTTCGGGCATTACCGGCAGCAACAACTGCTCGCGCAACGCAGCCAGAAAAGCACAACGCTGCCCCTGCTCCATGCGCTCCGGCTGAAAATAGCTATGTGTCTGATCCGGCCGGATATCGTTCAAGGCGCCGAGGTTAAGCAGACGTAGTTCACGGGTCACGCTGAATGTGGCCGACACCACCAGGCTTCCCACCGGCGGGCGCACTTCAGCGATGGCCGTCTGTACATTGGTCGCGCCGTAAAAGACAGATACGCCCTTGGCATTCATCCGACCCGCACCACCCACTCCTGGAGGAGGAGCGCCCAAGAATTGCTCAGGATGCGACAGAGCGTCAGCCACAGCATCATCATTGCAAAAGATCCAAGCCCGCGTGAAGCGATCGAGTGGTAGTCCTGGGCCGCTCGTCAAATGGACGCCGAGCCTTGTATTTGGAGCTGCTCAATTCCTCCAAACACCTCCTCAAGCACGCGAGCCGCTATTGGGTTCACGAACCTGGCCTCGTCGCGCAATGTGCGCTCCATCTCCGCCCAAGCTGAAGACATCTCGGAGGTTGGGGTAATGCCCTCATTGAAAAAGGAATCATCATCCCGATCACTCCCCGCCTCAGGACGTGCCTCTGCAATGGCCAGTACCAGGTCAACGGAGCATTTCAGCATTCTGACCAGGACTTGATGCAGGTGCTCTCCGAAGGGCTCGCGCTCGTAGATCAGCACCGAGTCAGGCTGACGGACATAGCGGAAGCTAGCATAAAGCGCTGCCTCGCAGTGGTCAACCAACTCGTCCAGCTCTACAACGCCCAGTTCTCGCCCGCAGAAGCCGCATTGAACTTCCACTTGAAAATCCAGTGCCTCCTGCAGGTAACGCTCGGTCACACACCCGGCAAGCGTAATTAGTCATTGCAGTCCGTTCATTGACATAAGCAAAGGGCAAACCTGGCCTAGCACCAGCATCGGAGTTGCAGCTGCGCGCGATGTTCTTCCGTTCATCACACGACGACAACTGTATTTATAGACAGTATCAATAATCTGCAAAATCGAGCGGATGCTAGACCCTGTGCCAGCATTTTGATAGCGTCGAGCACTATTTAGCGACACCGGGACGGCGCTCGACAGCTCAATCTCGGAATGGACTAACCGGTAAAAGGCAGGGGCGGTCGAGTTTTGATTAACACATCGATTGGGGCATTCAACGGGCCTAGTTGGGAAGCACTGATGCAGCTCGTTCTTAAAAAAAAGTATGCTGCTGAGGGCTATCAGCATGTCCCGGCCTCAGGTGGTGATTTCGGAATTGAGGGATTTACCCGAGAAACCGGCCATGCATTTCAATGCTACTGCCCAGACTTTCACTATGAGCGTAAAGAACTCTACGCTCATCAGCGCAAAAAAATAACAACTGACTTGAACAGCTTGAGAAATTACGCAACCGGTCTTCAATCGATCCTTGGTGATACGCGAATAAAAAACTGGTACCTCATAACACCCGACGTCATTAATAAAGACCTCATCGTGCACGCGGTCAATAAGCAGAATGAGGTGCGCGACTGGGGCCTGCCGCACTTGCACGAAGAGTTCACAGTTTATGTGCATGACGCGGGCTACTACATGAACGAGATCAATGAAGTGCGCCAAATTGAGGGTGTGCCAATCACGATCGCTCGCGAAACGCTGAAGATACCGGAACTGAACGACGAAAAAACCGACTACGAAGGGAACCTGGAGCGTAAGACCAAGTTGCGCATTGGGGATAAAGGTGAAGCCGCTTTCGAGGGCTTACTCAAGCTAACTCGACGTGCATTTTTGGATCACGACCCATTCTTCCACCAGCTATACAACTCCCACCCGCATACGTACTGGCAAGTCGTACCGAGACCCCTCACATCTGGCAGCAAAGCCGAAGGCCGATTTGGTAAGCAGGACTTCATCTATCTTGCGGCGTCGGACGAGTATCGATGCCCTGCCGGGCAGCTACTAACCAGGCGGCATTCGTCGATGGACGACGGCATGTTATTGCATTGTTACTACTTCTCAGGCTGCCAGTCCTGCTCAATGCAAAAGCAATGTACGACGGGTAAGGAGCGCCGAGTGAAGCGCTGGGAACATGAGGCTGTAGTCGACGCGTGCATGTTCGTCTAGAACATGATCCAGCGATGATGAGGGTTCGTCGACAGACTGTTGAACATCCTTTCGGAACGCTAAAGTACTGGATGGGAAGTACCCACTTCCTGACCAAAACCCTGCCGAGGGTGAACACTGAGATGAGCCTTCATGTGCTCGCCTACAACCTCAAACGAATGATGAGCATCTTCGACATCGCAGGACTGCTTGAGGCGATCAGGGCGTGAACCCAGCCGCTTGGCCCGCCAGTTCGAAGCCGTTTGGGCCGCTGACGCGGCCCAAACGGCATTATGAACGTCTATGTCACTAACTGAGCTCATTCGCGCTTCCGCCAGCGGATTCCATAGGCATCCCTCGCGACTCTCAGTTTCGAGGTATCTAGCGCGTTTTCACACGGCCTGGGTCCAGGCTGTGTGAAAACGCCTGCGATTGTCTAACCTTCTGATCGTCGAGATCGCGGCGGGGAC
>NZ_JBBMRJ010000047.1:0-22676 GCF_037993085.1 Pseudomonas sp. YNh
TGGCTTCTTCGAACGCCACCGTGGCACTGTGATGCCTCGGCGGGGGCGAGTCCATCGATTACAGGGAATCGCGCGCCCTTGTAGGAGCGGCCTTGTGCCGCGAAGGGCTGCAAAGCAGCCCCCATGATGTCAGCCTTCCTCTGGCCAGAACCGCAGCGGCTTGCCTTCGGCCGGCCAGAAGCGCATCTGCTCCACCGGCGACACATCCCAGCGCTCTACCGTTTCCAGCGCCTGCAAAAAGCGCTTTTCCTGCTCCATCAACGCCGGTGCGCACAGCTTGCGGGTCTTGCCGACCTTGCCGAAGCTCAGGCGCTCGCCCTCCAGCGTATACGGCGCAAACCAGTGGTTGCAGCCGCCATTGCCGTAGGCGCGGCCGTCGCTGGCCAAGGTCAGGGTCAGGTGGCTGTAGTCGATCAGCGGGCGCTCGCCAATCCATTCCAGTACGTAGCTGCGCTCCTGCTGCAGCTTTGAAGGTTCTGCGGCGCAGCCGAGCAGGCCGGTGGCAATCAGCACGCCGGTCAGCAGATTCTTCACTCGGCGCTCTCCTGGCAACGCGGGCACAGGTGTTTTTCGCCACGGCTGGCCCAACCCAGTTCGGCAATGCGTGCGCTGGCGGCGGGCTGGCGGGCTTTCTTGCCCAGCTTGGCGTCCACGGCAAATTCAAAATCCAGCACAGCGTCGCAGCTGTCGCACTCGACCTGCCAGGTGAGAATTTCCAGTTCGTTGAACACCGGTCCGCTGGCCACGGCGACCCACTGGCCGCGCGGATTGATCAAGTGGCGCACGCTGTCCACGGTCAATCGCATGGACAAATCCTTGCTGCCCTTGAGGGTCACCAGCAGGGTGTCGCCTTTATGCATCGAACCACCGTTGCCGGTGACCTGATAGCGGCCCGGCACCAGTGCACGGCACTCGATCAGGGTGTGTTGCGGGTTGAAAAGGGTGTAGCGGAAATCGTGCTCGACCATGTTTCCTCCAGAAATGCCGCGTATCCTAGCACTAACCCATTACCAGATTCTGTGGATTGCCTGCCGCCCAGCGGTTGATGTTGTCGAGCGTGGTCGCGGCAATGGCGTCCAGCGCCTCGCGGGTAAGGAAGGCCTGGTGGGCAGTGATGATCACGTTGGGGAAAGTCAGCAGGCGGGCCAGCACATCGTCTTGCAGCGGCAGGTCGGAGCGGTCCTCGAAGAACAGCTGGGCTTCTTCTTCGTAGACGTCCAGGCCCAGGTAGCCAAGCTGGCCGCTTTTCAGCGCCTCGATCAGTGCCGGGGTGTCGACCAGTGCGCCACGGCCCGTATTGATCAGCATGGCGCCGGGCTGCAGCTGGGCCAGGCTTTGTGCATTGATCAGGTGCCGGGTGTGCTCGGTCAGCGGGCAGTGCAGGCTGATGATACGGGCTTCGCGCAACAATTCGGGCAAGGTCAGGTAGCGCGCGCCGAGGGCCAGCAGCTCCGGGTTGGGGTAAGGGTCGTAGGCCAGCAGTTGGCAGCCGAAGCCGGCCATGATGCGGCCGAAGGCAACGCCGATCTGGCCGGTGCCGACCACGCCGACGGTTTTGCCATGCAGGTCGAAACCGGTCAGCCCGTGCAGGGTGAAGTCGCCTTCGCGGGTGCGGTTGTAGGCCCGGTGCAGGCGCCGGTTGAGGGCCAGGATCAGTGCCACGGCGTGTTCGGCCACGGCGTGGGGCGAGTAGGCCGGCACGCGTACCACGGCAAGGCCCAGGCGCTTGGCAGCGGCCAGGTCGACGTGGTTGTAGCCGGCCGAACGCAGTGCGATCAGGCGTGTGCCGCCTTCGGCCAGGCGCTGGAGCACCGGGGCGTCGAGTTCGTCATTGATGAAGGCGCAAACAACTTCATGGCCACTGGCCAGGGCGGCGGTGTCGAGGGTCAGGCGAGCGGGCTGGAAATGCAGCTCCAGCGCGCTGCCGCGGGCGGCCTGGGTGAAGCTTTCCTGGTCGTAATGCTGGCTGCTGAACAACAGGGTGCGCATGGTGAGGCTCCTCCTACAAATGCTGTGTAGGCCACAGCAGCGGCCATGCACTTAGGCTGGCCTGCGCCGCCAGCCGGCTGATTGCGCCGTCCAGCTCATCCAGCGCTTGCTGCGCCTGTGGGTGTTCCTGCTTGAGCAAGGTCTCGCTGCGCTGGCACGCGGCGCGCAGCTGCGGCACGCCGCAATAGCGCGAGGCACCGTTCAGGCGGTGTACCTGTTCTATCAGGCGGTCGCGGTCGTCCGCCTCGCGAGCAGCGCGTATGGCATCGCGGTCCGCGTCCAGCGACGAAAGCAGCATGCTCAGCATGTCGGCCGCCAGGTCCGCCTTGCCCGCCGCCAGGCGCAGGCCTTCTTCGGGGTCGAGCACCTTCAGGTCATCACTGCTGGTCGCTTGCTCGGCCTGCGCATGTTGCGGCACGCCCAGGCTCAGGCCGGTCCACTTCATCACCACCTGGGCCAGTTGCCGCTCGCTGATCGGCTTGGTCAGGTAGTCGTCCATGCCGGCGTGCAGCAAGGCGCGTTTTTCGTTGGCCATGGCATGGGCGGTAAGGGCGACGATCGGCAACGGGTTGCCACTTTGGGTGTTTTCCCAGAGACGGATCTGCTCGGTGCAGACACGGCCGTCCATGCCGGGCATCTGCACGTCCATCAGCACCAGGTCGAACGGTTCATCCTGCACGGCCTGTACCGCTGCATAGCCGTTGTCAACGGCCAGCACCTCGGCGCCCAGGTCTTCGAGCAGGGTCTGCACCAGCAGCAGGTTGGCGGCATTGTCGTCGACGCAGAGGACCTTCGGCTGGCGCTGGCCGTTGAGGCTCTGAGCCTCGCTCTGCGGGCGGCGCGGTTGCACCAGTTCCATCAGCAGGCGGCGCAGTTTGCGGGTGCAGGTGGGCTTTGACAGCAACTGGCCATGGCCGTTGGGCAGGTACGGGTGGTACAGCGCCTGCTCGGTGGTCGGGCACAGCACCACGCACTGGCAGTGGTAACGTTCGAGTTGCTGGTGGTAGTGGCCCAGTTGCTCGGGCGAAAGGTTGCCCAGGTTGGCCCCGAGCACGGCGAACTCGAACGGCAGGCCGGCCTGGCTGGCAGCCTGAACCGCCTGCAGCAACTGGTCGTAGGAAGCAAACAGGCTAACGCTGAGGCCGCAGTCTTCCAGTTGGTGCTCCAGCGCCTGGCGTGCCAGCTCGTGGCCATCGACGATGGCTGCGCGACGGCCCAGCAGCGGCTGCATCGGCTGCTCCTCGAGGTCGTCGTGGGCTTTGGGCAGGTTAAGGCTGATCCAGAACTGCGAGCCCTCGCCCGGGGTGCTGTCGACGCCGATTTCGCCGCCCATCTGCTCGATCAGGCGCTTGGATATCACCAGCCCCAGCCCTGTACCGCCGGGTTGGCGTGCCAGCGAGTTGTCGGCCTGGCTGAAGGCCTGGAACAGCGTGCGCACCTCCTGCGGCGACAGGCCGATACCGGTGTCCTGCACGCTGATGCGCAGTTGCGCGCTGTCTTCGTGTTCGTCTTCGAGCATGGCGCGCACGACGATGGTGCCTTCGCGGGTGAACTTGATGGCGTTGCTGACCAGGTTGGTGAGGATCTGCTTGAGCCGCAGCGGGTCGCCGATCAGCGAAGACGGGGTGTCGCGGTAGATCAGGCTGAGCAATTCCAGCTGCTTGGCGTGGGCGGCCGGGGCGAGGATGGTCAGGGTGTCCTGGATCAGGTCGCGCAGGTTGAACGGAATGCTGTCGAGCACCAGCTTGCCGGCCTCGATCTTGGAGAAGTCGAGGATCTCGTTGATGATCCCCAACAGGTTGTCGGCGGACTTCTCGATGGTGTTCAGGTAGTCCAGCTGGCGTGGCGTCAGCTCGCTTTTCTGCAGCAGATGGGTAAAGCCGAGGATGCCGTTGAGCGGGGTGCGGATCTCGTGGCTCATGTTGGCCAGGAATTCCGACTTGATGCGGCTGGCCTCAAGGGCCTCCTTGCGCGCCATGTCCAGCTCGATGTTCTGTATTTCGATGGTTTCCAGGTTCTGGCGCACGTCTTCGGTGGCCTGGTCGATGCTGTGCTGCAGCTCTTCGTGGGCGTTCTGCAGGGTTTCGGCCATGCGGTTGATGCCGCGGGCGAGCTCGTCCAGCTCATGGCTGCCCATGGTCGGCAGGCGTTCTTCGAGGTGGCCGTCCTTGAGCTGGTTGACCGCGTGCTTGATGCGTTCGATGGGGTCGTTGATAGTGCGGCTCATGCGCAGCGCCAGCAGGCCGCTGAGCACCAGGCAGGCGAGGATCAGAAGCAGGCTGGTGAACAGGTTGCGGTAACCGCGCAGCAGGGTGCCGTCGTGCGACAGCTCGATCTCGACCCAGCCTAGCAGGCGCTCGGCTTCGGCTGGCACGGCATCGGTGGCGAGGTCGCGGTGGTGGCCGAATACGGGCATCAAATAGCGGGTGGCGTCATTGCCGCTGCGCTGCAGCAATTGCGTGCCGGTACCCCCGCTGGGAGGCTGGTTGAGCATGCTCGGGCCGGCGTGTGCCAGGCGCGTGCGGTCCGGGGCCAGGAAGGCAACGGCGCGTACGTCGGCCTGTTCCAGGGTTTGCGCGGCAATGCGCTCCAGCTGTGCGGGCGCAAGCCGGGCCATGGCAGGCGCAGCCAATGGCGCCAGTTGCTCGGCGATCATCTTGCCGCGTTGCAATAGCTGGGTGCGCAGGTCGTTCTGTTGCAGCCAGGTGAAGTAACTGCCCAGCACCAGGGCCATCAGGCCGGCAGGCAGCAGGGCCAGTAGCAGAACCCGGCTGCGGATTCCCAAGCGATCGAGCACACTCGCCTCCTGTGATGTGCCTGGAAGCCGTCAAGCGATGACGGCCAAGCCGGGAAGTTACTCCGCCTGCAGCGCTATTGCACCTCTTTAGTCGCTGTTTTGCGTTGTTGCCGGGGCATTGGTCGCAGGGCGGTTGCCTGACCGGTAGTGGATACTCAATAATTGCGCAATTGAGAATGCATGGCAGTTGCCAATGAATCCTGTAGCTATTTACAACTCCAATATCCTCGCCATTGAGGATGACCCGGTCCTGGGTGCCTACCTGCACGAAGAGCTGCAACGTGGCGGCTTCCAGGTCACCTGGTGCCGTAATGGGCTGGAGGGCCTGGAAACGGCTGGTCGCGAGGTTTTCGATGTGGTGCTCATGGATATTCTGCTGCCCGGGCTGAACGGCCTGGACGCCTTGGCGCAGCTGCGCAAGCGCAGCGCTACGCCGGTGATCCTGATGTCGGCGCTGGGTGCCGAGGCCGACCGGATCAGTGGCTTCCAGCGCGGGGCCGACGATTACCTGCCCAAGCCCTTCAGCATGGCCGAGCTGCAGGTGCGCATCGAGGCAATCCTGCGCCGGGTGGCCCTCGAACGCCGTCATCAAGCCCCGCAGGAGCAGGCTGCCTGCGGCGAGCTGCAGTTCGACGAGGGGCTGTGCGATGTACGCCTGAATGGCCGCCTGGCAGGCCTGACCCCCAGCGAGTACCGGCTGTTCGACATCCTCAACCGCAACTTCGATGATGTGCTGAGCAAGCCGTTCCTTTACCAGCAGGTGTTGCAGCGCGGCTATTCGCGGCACGACCGCAGCCTTGACATGCACGTCAGCCAGATCCGCCGCAAGCTCAAGGGGATCGGCTATCACGAGCGGCAGATCCGTACCGTGTGGGGCAAGGGGTATGTACTCAGCACCGGCGAGGCAGAGTGAGCCATGCTTGACCGCCATTCGCTGTTCTGGAAGCTGGCCATCCTGCTGGTGGGCTTTTGCCTGCTGATGATCGGCCTCAGTTACACGTGGGGCCGGCATATGGAAATCCAGAATGCCTTCCTCTCGGAACCGGCGCGGCAGACGCTGCGAGGCTACGCCAGTGAGGCTGAGCAGGCGTGGCGCAGTAGTGGGCGGGAAGGGCTGGACCAGTGGGTGACGGCGATGCACCAGCGCGAACGGGGCTGGGTTGGCGTGCTCGATATCAACCTGCGACCGCTCGACAGCGCTACTCTCGATCCGCAGATCATGCAGCGACTGACGCGTCTGCGCGGTGTCGACTGGCCGATGAGCCGGCGCAGCGTCGACCAGCCGTGGGTACGCATACCGTTCCCGGGGGCACCGGAGCAGGGCATGCTGGTGATCGAACTGCCGCAGCGGTTCAACCCGGACCAGTACCGGTTGCTGTGGCGCATCGTCACCAACGGCATTATCCCTGGCCTGTTCACCTTGCTGTTGTGCGTGGGCCTGTACCGTATGTTGATCGTGCCGCTGAACCAGCTGCGTGAGCAGGCCAATGCCTGGCGCGCCGATCAGCTATCGGCGCGCCTCGACTCGCGCACCATTGCCCGGCATGACGAACTGGGCGAGCTGGCCCGCGCTTTCGACCAGATGGCCGAGCGGCTACAGGGCACTGTGGCCATGCAGCAGCAGTTGCTGCGCGACCTGTCCCACGAAATGCGCACGCCATTGAGCCGGTTACGGGTGGCCTGCGACGGCGAAACCGACCTGCAGCGCCTGCGCGAGCGCCTGACCCGTGAAGTGGACTGCATGCAGCAGTTGGTGGAGGACACGCTGCAGCTGGCCTGGCAGGACGCCGAGCGTGCGCCGATGAACCTGGAACCCATCGAAGTCCACGCGCTTTGGGAATTGCTGGCCGAAAATGCCAGCTACGAGAGTGGTTGGTCGCCCGCGCGGCTGCGCTGCGAAGTACCGGCCGACTGCTGGGTGCAAGGCAACCTCAACCATCTGGCCCAGGCGCTGGAAAACATCTTGCGCAATGCCATTCGTCACTCGCCGCCTGAGGGTGTGGTGCGCCTGGGTGGGCAGCGCGAAGGCAGTTATTGGTGGCTGTGGCTGGAGGACGAGGGTGGCGGTGTGGCTGAAGAAGACCTGGAGCGGATCTTCGCACCCTTCTCGCGGCTGGACGGTTCTCGGCCGGGGGATGGTGGTTTTGGCCTGGGCTTGAGCATCGCCCGCAGTGCCATCCAGCGCCAAGGTGGCACCTTGTGGGCGCAGAATGGCAAGCATGGGCTGCGGCTGTGGATGCGATTGCCATTACATGTACCGGCCTCTTCGCGGGCAAACCCCCTCCCACAGGGTTACCACTACTCTTGAGGCCAGTGGCGTACCTGTGGGAGCGGGTTTACCCGCGAAGAGGCCCGCACAGGTCATCGATATAGCTTGTAGCTATATGGACCACAGATTGCGTGATATGGCCGCGAGGGGTTTGCCGGTATGATAGGCGCCCCTGCCGTCCGGATTGTGAAATACACCATGACCTTGCAGTACCCAACCATCGCCGATTGCGTCGGCAATACGCCCCTGGTTCGCCTGCAGCGCATTGCTGGTGAAACCAGCAACACCCTCCTGCTCAAGCTCGAAGGTAACAATCCTGCCGGCTCGGTGAAGGACCGCCCGGCGCTGTCCATGATCACCCGCGCCGAATTGCGGGGCCAGTTCAAGCCCGGCGACACCCTGATCGAAGCCACGTCCGGCAACACCGGTATCGCCCTGGCAATGGCGGCGGCGATCAAGGGCTACAAGATGATCCTGATCATGCCCGACAACTCCACCGCCGAGCGCAAGGCCGCCATGACCGCCTATGGCGCCGAGTTGATCCTGGTGACCAAGGAGGAGGGCATGGAAGGCGCCCGCGACCTGGCCGAGAAGCTGCAGGCCGAAGGCCGCGGCCTGGTGCTCGACCAGTTCGCCAACGGCGACAATCCGATTGCCCACTACAACAGCACCGGCCCTGAGATCTGGCAGCAGACCCAGGGCAACATTACCCATTTCGTCAGCTCCATGGGTACCACCGGCACCATCATGGGCTGCTCGCAATACCTCAAGGAGCAGAACCCGGCGGTACAGATCATCGGGCTGCAACCTATGGAAGGCTCGGCCATTCCGGGCATTCGCCGCTGGCCCGAGGAATACCTGCCGAAAATCTTCGACGCCACCCGCGTCGACCGCGTGGTCGACATGTCGCAGCAGGAAGCCGAAGACACCACCCGCCGCCTTGCCCGTGAAGAGGGCATTTTTTGCGGCGTGTCCTCAGGTGGTGCGGTTGCAGCCATGCTGCGCCTCTCCCGCGAAGTGGAAAATGCCGTGATGGTCGCCATCATCTGCGACCGCGGCGACCGTTACCTGTCCACCGGCCTGTTTGATCCGAGCTAAATGTCCAAGAAAAAAAGCAACAGTGGCCTGCGCTTCCAGCCGGCCGGCGGCAACCGCACTCCCCAGGTCCCCGTGGGCAAGAAGCAGCGCCTGGACATCGAGCGCCTGGCCGGTGACGGCCGCGGCATCGCCTTCCTCGACGGGCGCACCTGGTTCGTCAGTGGTGCCCTGGCCGGTGAGGCCGTGGAGGCGCGGGTGCTCAACGCCCGTGGCAAAGTGGTCGAGGCCCGCCTGGAGCGGCTGCTGCAGGCCAGCCCTGAGCGCCGTGAGGCACCGTGCCGCCATTATGCGCGCTGTGGTGGCTGCAACCTGCAGCATCTGCCGCATGAAGCGCAGCTGGCGCTCAAGCAGCGCACCCTGGCCGAGCAACTGCAGCGGGTGGCCGGCGTGCAACCCGAGGAATGGGCCGCACCCCTGAGCGGGCCGGAATTCGGCTACCGGCGGAGGGCCCGTGTGGCCGTGCGCTGGGACGTCAAGGCGCGTCAGCTGGAGGTGGGCTTCCGTGCCGAAGCCAGCCAGGACATCATTGCCATCGACGATTGTGCAGTGCTGGTACAGCCCTTGCAGTCGATTCTGCGCCACTTGCCGACGGTGCTGCGCTCGTTGAGCAAACCGCAGGCGCTGGGCCACGTGGAACTGTTCAGTGGCACCGCCGAGGCGGTGTTGGTGCGCCACGTTGCGCCGCTGCCGGCAGAAGACCTGGCAAAGCTGCAGGCGTTCTGCGAACAGGCCAATGCCCAGCTGTGGCTGCAAGGTGAAGATGAGCCGGCGCCGGTGGACCCTGCCGCGCAACTGGGCTTTGCCCTGGCGCCGTGGCAGCTTGAGCTGGCCTGGCGCCCAGGTGACTTCGTGCAGGTGAATGCCCAGGTCAACACAGCGATGATCGAGCAGGCCCTGGGCTGGCTCGCGCCGCAGGCCGACGAGCGGGTGCTGGACCTGTTCTGCGGCCTGGGCAACTTTGCCCTGCCGCTGGCCCGCAAGGCCCGCGAGGTGGTGGCTGTCGAAGGTGTACAGGCCATGGTCGATCGGGCCGCGGCCAATGCCCGGAACAACAATGTGCATAACGCACGGTTTTTTCAGGCCGATTTATCGCAGCCTTTGGCAGGCACCGGATGGGCCGCCGAGGGCTTTTCTGCGGTACTCTTGGATCCACCGCGCGACGGTGCGTTCGAGGTGGTGCAAGGCATCGCACGCCTCCAGGCCAAACGGCTGGTTTACGTATCGTGCAACCCGGCCACGCTGGCGCGAGACGCGCAGGTGCTGGTCGGCCAGGGGTACCGGTTAAAAAGGGCCGGGATTCTCGACATGTTTCCTCAAACGGCGCATGTCGAGGCCATGGCGTTATTCGAAGCGGGCTAGCAGACTGGCCCCTTGGTGTGGCTTCCATGGAATGGCAGCCACACGGTGATCGCCAGCGCACCCGCGTGGTGCGCTGTATGGAAAGGTAAAACAAAGATGGTACAGGTGAGAGTGCACCAGCCGGTCAACACCGACGGCAGTATCAATCTCGAAGGATGGTTGGACCATGTGGTAAGCGTCGATTCGGCACTGGATCGCGCAGCGCTCAAAGAAGCCTGCGAGTTTGCCCATGAGATCGAGAAAAAGGGCAACCCGGCCAAGCATTCCTGGGCGGACGGTACGTCCAGCTTCCAGGCGGGCCTGGAAATTGCCGAAATCCTGGCTGACCTCAAGCTGGACCAGGATTCCCTGGTGGCCGCGGTCATCTACCGTTCGGTACGCGAGGGCAAGGTGACCCTGGCCGAGGTCAGCCAGCGGTTCGGCCCGGTGGTGTCCAAGCTGATCGACGGCGTGTTGCGCATGGCCGCCATCAGCGCCAGCCTCAGCCCGCGGCAGTCGCTGGTGCTGGGCTCGCAGGCGCAGGTCGAGAACCTGCGCAAGATGCTCGTGGCCATGGTCGATGATGTACGTGTGGCACTGATCAAGCTGGCCGAGCGCACCTGCGCGATCCGAGCGGTCAAGGCCGCCGACGACGAGAAACGCCTGCGTGTCGCGCGTGAGGTATTCGACATCTATGCGCCGCTGGCGCACCGCCTGGGTATCGGCCACATCAAGTGGGAGCTGGAAGACCTGTCCTTCCGCTACCTCGAACCCGACCAGTACAAGCAGATTGCCAAACTGCTGCACGAGCGCCGGCTGGACCGCGAACGCTTCATCAGCGACGTGATGAACCAGCTGCAGAACGAGCTGCTGGCCACGGGCGTCAATGCCGACATCAGCGGCCGGGCGAAACATATCTATTCGATCTGGCGCAAGATGCAGCGCAAAGGCCTGGAATTCAGCCAGATCTACGACGTGCGTGCAGTGCGCGTGCTGGTGCCGGAAATTCGCGACTGCTACACCGCGCTGGGTATCGTGCACACGCTGTGGCGGCACATCCCCAAAGAGTTCGACGACTACATCGCCAACCCCAAGGAAAACGGCTACCGCTCGCTGCACACCGCAGTGATCGGCCCCGAGGGCAAGGTGCTGGAGGTGCAGATCCGCACCCACGGCATGCATGAAGAGGCCGAGCTGGGGGTTTGTGCCCACTGGCGCTACAAGGGCACCGACGTCAAGCCCAGCTCCAACCATTACGAAGAGAAGATCTCCTGGCTGCGCCAGGTGCTGGAATGGCACGAAGAGTTGGGCGACATCGGTGGCCTGGTCGAGCAGTTGCGGGTCGACATCGAGCCGGACCGGGTCTACGTGTTCACCCCTGACGGCCACGCCATCGACCTGCCCAAAGGGGCCACCCCGCTGGACTTCGCCTACCGTGTGCACACCGAGATCGGCCACAACTGCCGGGGTGCCAAGATCAACGGCCGTATCGTGCCGCTGAACTACAGCCTGCAGACCGGTGAGCAGGTGGAGATCATCACCAGCAAGCACGGCAACCCCAGCCGTGACTGGTTGAACTCCAACCTGGGCTACGTCACCACCTCGCGGGCGCGGGCCAAGATCGTGCACTGGTTCAAACTGCAGGCGCGTGACCAGAACGTCGCCGCCGGCAAGACCTTGCTCGAGCGCGAGCTCAGCCGCCTGGGCTTGCCGCAGGTGGACTTCGAACGGCTGGCCGAGAAGACCAACGTCAAGACCGCCGAGGACATGTTCGCCTCGCTCGGCGCGGGCGACCTGCGCCTGGCCCACCTGGTCAACGCCGCTCAGCAGTTGCTGGAGCCCGAGCGTATCGAGCAGATCGAGCTGGTGCCGCGCAAGCCTTCCGGGCCGCGTACCGGCAAGCGTGGTGACATCCAGATTCAGGGGGTCGGAAACCTGCTGACGCAGATGGCCGGGTGCTGCCAGCCACTGCCGGGCGATGCCATTGTCGGTTACATCACCCAGGGCCGAGGCGTGAGCATCCACCGCCAGGACTGCGCCTCGGTGCTGCAACTGGCGGGCAAGGAGCCGGAGCGCATGATCCAGGTGAGCTGGGGGCCGATCCCGGTGCAGACCTACCCGGTCGACATCGTCATCCGCGCCTACGACCGCCCAGGGCTGCTGCGCGATGTGTCGCAGGTGCTGCTGAACGAGAAGATCAACGTGCTGGCGGTGAACACCCGCTCGAACAAGGAAGACAATACGGCGCTGATGTCGCTGACCATCGAGATTCCGGGCCTGGACGCGCTGGGGCGCCTGCTGGGACGAATTTCGCAGTTGCCGAACATCATCGAGACGCGGCGTAATAGAACCCCTTGAGACCGGGGCGCCTGCTTCGCGGGTAAACCCGCTCCCACAGGTACGTTACAGGTGCTCGATCCTGTAGCCATCCTGGGGGAGCGGGCAAGCCCGCGAAGAAGCCACCGCCGAAGGACCTGCCTAGATGACCTACACCCTCCAAGACCTGCTGCACCTCATGGCCCGTCTGCGCGACCCGCAGTACGGCTGCCCGTGGGACCTGAAGCAGAACTACGCGAGTATCGTTGCCCACACCATCGAGGAAGCCTACGAGGTCGCCGACACCATCGAGCGCGGCGACTTCGAGCACCTGCAGGGTGAGCTGGGCGACTTGCTGTTCCAGGTGGTCTACTACAGCCAACTCGCCCGGGAAGAGGGGCGTTTCGAGTTCGATGGCGTGGTGGACAGCATTACCCGCAAGCTGATTCGCCGCCATCCGCATGTATTCCCCACTGGCGAGCTCTATGCGCCGCTGGACACCCCCAGCCTGAACGAGGCCCAGGTCAAGTCACGCTGGGAAGAGATCAAGGCGCAGGAACGTGCCGAGAAAAGCACGCCCGAGCAATTGTCGCTGCTCGACGACGTGCCGTCGGCCTTGCCGGCCCTGTCACGGGCAGCCAAACTGCAGAAACGTGCGGCCACGGTCGGTTTCGACTGGCCCGAAGCATTGCCGGTGCTGGACAAGGTGCGCGAAGAGCTGGATGAAGTACTGCAGGCCATGGCCGACGGTGATGCCGATGCGATCGAGGATGAGGTCGGCGACCTGCTGTTTGCCGCCGTCAACCTGGCTCGCCATCTCAAGCAAGACCCTGAAAATGCCCTGCGCCGTGCCAACCGCAAGTTCGAGCGACGTTTCCGTTTTATCGAGCAGGCATTGCGCGACAGTGGCCGCCCCATTGAAGATTGTAACCTTGACGAACTGGACGCCCTTTGGGGTGAAGCCAAACGTCAGGAAAAGAACCTGCCCAGCTGCGGCTGAGCTGTTGCATAAGTGAGTGAACATTCATGAGCCTTTCCCTTCGCGACCAATTGCTCAAAGCCGGTCTGGTCAACCAGAAACAGGTCTCGCAGACCAACAAAGCTGAAAAGAAACAGAAGCGCATGGAGCACAAAGGCCAGGTCGAAGTCGACGACAGCCAACAGCGCATCGCCAAGGAAGCCATGGCCGAAAAGGTCAAGCGCGACCAGGAACTGAACCGCCAGCAGCAGGAAAAGGCTGAGCAGAAAGCCCGTGCCGCACAGATCAAGCAGTTGATCGAAGCCACGCGCCTGCCCAAGCTGAACACCGAGGATTACTACAACTTCGTCGATGACAAGAAGGTCAAGCGCATTGCCGTCAACGCCCTGATGCGGACCCGGTTGAGTAACGGCGCACTGGCGGTCGTGGCCCATGCCGGCGGCTATGAGGTCATTCCCCGTGAGGCGGCGGTGAAGATCCAGGAGCGCGACCCCAACCGCATCCTGTTGCTCAACACCCATGTCGAGGAAGCGGACGAAGACGACCCGTACGCTGCCTACAAGATCCCGGACGACCTTATGTGGTAAACGCGAAAAACCCCGCCTTGGCGGGGTTTTTCATTTGAAGAGTGCTCACTGCGTGGTGCGCTGGCTTTCCAGGACTTCCAGCTCTGCGCGGTACTGGTGTGCTTCGTGTTCATTGTGGAACATGCCCACCAGTTGGCCTTGTTGGTGCACATCCCAGATCCGCACGCCAGCGGCCAGGCCTTCGTGGGACATTTTCGATTCGTCGCGTTCGGTTACTTGGACTGTCATCGGTAAACTCCACTTCTTCAGTTGGCTGCGACAGTGTGTCGCACATCTTCTTTATAGAGTTTGTTAGCAGGCTAAGTAAATAAAACAGCCATGAAACAAGTTTCATGTACGGCTCCCGGGCCTGGCTTTTAGCAGGAGCGGCCTTTTGTCGCGACAGGGCCGCAGAGCGGCCCCGGAAAGCATGAAAAAGCCCCGCACTGGGCGGGGCTTTGGGGGTAGCAGGCGGTGCTGGATCAGTTGCCTTTCACCGGCTTGCCATCGACCGTGCCATCCTGCAGCACGATCACGTACTCCTTGCCATCCGTCTCGACCTGGCGCAGTTGCACCAGCAGGTAGTCCCAGTTTTTGGCGAACCACAGCTCGGTGATGCGCTTGCTCTGGCTCGGGTCGCGCACACGCTCGACCTTCACTGCATCAACCTGGCCGGTCTTGGTGGCGACCTTTTCAGTGCCCAGCACGCGGAAGTCGTAGGTGTCGATCTCGTCACCGTCAACGACCTGGTAGGTCATGCTTTTCTTGCCGGCGGCTACATCATGCTGCAGGGCCAGCTGGTAGGACGACTTGTCCAGCACGCCACGGTTCAGCGGCAGGCTGACTGCATCGCCACGGTCGCTGCCGGTGACCTTCTTGCCGGTCCAGTCGAAGTTCAAATCGACCTTCTTGGCTTTGCCCAGGCCGCCGCGCTCGAAGTGGTACTTCTGCGGCAGCAGGGTATCGTTTTCCAGGCGCAGGGTGCTTTGCTCGGTCAGGCTGGCGATCATCATGGAAGCCTTGAAGTTAAGGTCCCAGGTACCGTTGGCATTCTTGACCAGGCTGCGCTCGGCGGTGCCACTCATGGGCAGCTGCTTCCAGTCGGCGGTGTAGCTGGCCGAGAAAGGCTTGAGATCAGCTGCCTGGAGGGGCAGGGCAAGCACGGCGAGAGCCAAGAGCAGGGCGCGACGCATAAATTCTCCTAGGATCGAATCAAGTGACCGCTGGCCGCCAGCGGCTGGCCATCCAGTAATGCACCCTGTTCGCCAAGGCGCAAGCGCCCTTCAGCGAACCAGCGCACCGCCAGCGGGTAGATCAGGTGTTCCTGGTGGTGTACCCGCTGGGCCAGGCTTTCGACGGTGTCGTCAGACGCCACCGGTACCACAGCCTGTACGACCAGTGGGCCGCCATCGAGTTCCTCAGTCACGAAGTGTACGCTGCAGCCATGCTCGGCGTCGCCTGCCTCCAGCGCCCGGCGATGGGTATGCAGGCCCTTGTATCTGGGCAGCAGCGACGGGTGGATGTTGAGCAGGCGGCCCTGATAGTGGCGTACGAAGCCGCCACTGAGGATACGCATGAAACCGGCCAGCACCACCAGGTCCGGGGCAAAACCGTCGATGCGCGCAACCAGTGCGGCATCGAAGGCTTCACGGCCGTCGAACTGGGTGTGGTCGAGCACGACGGTGTCGATGCCGGCCGCCGCCGCACGTTGCAGGCCGTAGGCATCGGCGCGGTTGGACACCACCGCACGGATGCGCACCGGGCTGTCCTGGCCTTGGCAGCTGTCGATCAGGGCTTGCAGGTTGCTGCCGGAACCCGACAGCAACACCACTACATTGCAGGTCTTGCTCGGCATCAGTGTGCCTTGAGGTTTTGCAGCTCGACCTGGGCGGCGCCTTCGGCGGCTTCGGCGATGTGGCCGATGACCCATGGCTGCTCACCGGCGGCGCGCAGTTCGTTCAGGGCCGTTTCGACCTGGTCCTGGGCTACGCAGATGACCATGCCGACGCCGCAGTTCAGCACGCGGTGCATTTCATGCTCGTCGACGTTGCCTTTTTCCTGCAGGAAGTCGAATACCACCGGGCGCTGCCAGCTGGCCACGTCAACCACGGCCTGGGCGTTTTTCGGCAATACGCGCGGGATGTTGTCCAGCAGGCCGCCACCGGTGATGTGGGCCATGGCCTTCACGGCACCGGTGTTCTTGATCAGCTGCAGCAGCGGCTTGACGTAGATGCGGGTAGGCGCCATCAGCAGGTCGGTCAGCGGCTTGCCTTCCAGCTGGGTGTTCTCGATGTCGGTGGCGGAAACTTCGAGGATCTTGCGGATCAGCGAGTAGCCGTTGGAGTGCGGGCCCGAGGACGGCAGGGCGATCAGCGCGTCGCCAGTGGCAACCTTGGAGCCGTCGATGATCTCGGCCTTTTCCACCACGCCGACGCAGAAGCCGGCCAGGTCGTAGTCTTCGCCTTCGTACATGCCAGGCATTTCGGCGGTTTCACCACCAACCAGCGAGCAACCGGCCAGTTCGCAACCGGCGCCAATGCCGGTAACCACGGTGGCGGCCACGTCTACGTTCAGTTTGCCGGTGGCGTAGTAGTCGAGGAAGAACAGCGGCTCGGCGCCGCACACCACCAGGTCGTTGACGCACATGGCGACCAGGTCCTGGCCGATGCTGTCGTGCTTGTTCAGGTTCAGCGCCAGGCGCAGCTTGGTGCCGACCCCGTCGGTGCCGGAGACCAGCACTGGCTGCTTGTAGCCGGCCGGGATCTCGCAGAGGGCGCCGAAGCCGCCCAGGCCACCCATGACTTCAGGGCGTGCAGTGCGCTTTGCCACGCCCTTGATGCGTTCGACCAGTGCTTCGCCGGCGTCGATGTCTACACCGGCGTCCTTGTAGCTCAGGGAGGGTTGCTTGCTCATTGATCCAGGCCTTTAGGAGGGAGGGATTCTTAAAAACGACCATGACGGCCAAGACCGGCGGGTAAGCGGCGGCTGCCTGAAACATCAGTGGTCTGTGAAGGCGCGCGATTTTATCAGGGTTGCCGGGCAGCGGCCATCCTCAGGCCGACGGGCAGGGCGGTAAATTGTTGAAAAAGGGCCGAGGGTGGTTGATGTGGTTGCATGTGTATAAGCTGCAAGTAGCGAGCTTCGTGCTCGACTGGACAGGAATCCTCCATGCGTTTTTTCAATATTCTGGCAGCCGGTTGCGTGGCCCTGGTAGCGGCCACCGCTCAGGCTGAAAACGTCTCCGGCCTTTATCAGGTACGCGAGCCGGTCGCAGGGCAGGGCTCTGAAGCCCGGACCGCAGCTACCGCCAAAGCCCTCGACACGCTGGTGCTGCGCCTGACCGGCGACGCCAAGGCCGCGCAGAGCCCGGCGCTGGCCGAGCTGCGCAAGGACCCGCAGCAAATCATCAACCAGGTTGGCAGCGAAGCCGGCCCGCCCGAGTCGGTGCTGGTGGAGTTCGACCCCGGCAGTACCGAGCGTGCCCTGCGCAAGGCCGGCCTCGCGCTGTGGGGCAGCAATCGGCCTTCGATTCTCGGCTGGTGGCTGAATGACAGTGTCGACGGCAGCAGCCTGGTCGGTGACGGCCAGGCCAGCGCCCAGCCTCTGCGTCGTGCCGCCCAGCACCGTGGCCTGCCGCTGCGCCTGCCGCTGGCCGACCTGCAGGAGCAACTGGTGGCCAATGCCAAGCAGATCGAAGGCAGCGACCCGGCACCGTTGCGTGAGGCCTCCGAGCGCTACGGCGCCGACGCCTTGCTGGCGGTACATGCCCAGGAAGCCGATGGCAAGTGGCAGGGCAAGTGGCAACTGTGGCTGGGCGACCAGCGTGAGCAGGGTACTGCCGAAGGGGCCGACCCGGCAGCCTTGGCCGATGCGGTGATGCTGGCGGTAAGCAGCCGCCTGGCGCCGCGTTATGTCGCCCGCCCGGGCGCCAGTAGCCAGATGCAGGTGCAAGTACAGGGGATGAGCCTGCAGCGCTATGCCGAGCTTGCCCGCGTACTTGAGCCCTACGGCCCGCGCCTGAAGATGGTTGAAGGCACCACCCTGACCTATGGCGTGACCGGCAACCGCGAGCAATTGCGTGCCCAGCTTGGCCTGGCCAAGTTGCAGGAGCTACCCGTCGAGCAGGCGCCTGCAGTGCCCGTTACGCCAGCCCCGGTCGCGAGTGCAACGGGTGAGCAACCCGCGCCGGCCTCGCCTGCGCCCAAGCCGTTCGACGGCCTGCGTTTTCGCTGGTAAAGGGAGCATACCTTGATCGATGTTCATCGCTGGATCTGGCTGGGTGCAGCCCTGCTGATCGCTGTGCTGCTTTATAGCTTGCACAATATTCTTACACCGTTTCTGGTCGGCATCCTGCTGGCCTACCTGGCCGACCCGCTGGTTGACCGCCTGGAGCGCCTGGGGCTGTCGCGCACCTGGGGCGTGGTGGTGGTGTTCGGCTTGTTCACCTTGTTACTGATGGCCTTGCTGCTGGTGCTGGTGCCGATGCTGGCCAAGCAGCTGGTGCGCCTGTACGAGCTGGCGCCGCAGATGCTCGACTGGCTCGAACAGGTGGCGCTGCCATGGGTGCAGGGTCGTCTGGGCCTGGCCGATGGCTTCTGGAAGTTCGACAAGATCAAAGCCGCCATCGGCTCGCACATGGGGCAGACCACCGATATCGTGGGCATGCTGTTGTCCCATGCCACCGCCTCGAGCCTGGCGTTGATGGCCTGGTTGGCGAACATGGTGCTGATTCCTGTGGTGGGCTTCTATCTGCTGCGCGATTGGGACCTGATGATGGCCAAGCTGCGCGGCCTGCTACCGCGCCAGCGTGAGCCGCAGGTGATGGGCCTGGCTGGCGAATGCCATGAGGTACTGGGGGCATTCGTGCGCGGGCAACTCATGGTGATGGTGGCCTTGGGTATCATCTATTCGGCCGGGCTCATGCTGGTGGGGCTCGAACTGGGTCTGCTGATCGGCATGCTCGCGGGCCTTGCGGCCATCGTGCCGTACATGGGCTTTATCATTGGTATTGGTGCCGCGCTGGTGGCTGGCCTGTTCCAGTTCGGCGGCGACCTGTACCCGATGCTGGGCATCGTCGCGGTATTCATGGTCGGGCAGGCGCTGGAAGGCATGGTGCTGACCCCGCTGCTGGTGGGCGATCGCATCGGTCTGCACCCGGTTGCGGTGATCTTTGCCATTCTTGCCGGTGGTGAGCTGTTCGGCTTTACCGGGGTGCTCCTGGCCCTGCCGGTTGCGGCGGTGATCATGGTGCTGCTGCGGCATATGCATGACTTGTACAAAGAATCGGACATGTATGCCGGGGATATTGACCCGGAGCTGTAACGTACAGGCTTGTGCTCAATCTGTGGGAGCGAGCATGCCCGCGAAGAATGTGACACGGTGAATGGCACCGGCTTTGCCGGTGTTCGCGGGCACGCCCGCTCCCACACGGATCGATGTCAGCCCCAAAATAGCGCAACTTGTTGATTTTGCTTGCGCTATCTATTGCCGTGATTGTGCGCCTCGCGCTGCGGGTATAGACTTTGCAGATTGTTCACCAAAGGCCCCCTGCGGTCCTGCTGACCGCCCGCGAGCATGAAACCACCGATCCAGTTGCCCCTGGGTGTGCGCCTGCGCGATGACGCCACCTTCATCAACTACTATCCGGGCGCCAATGCTGCGGCATTGGGTTACGTCGAGCGGCTATGCGAAGCCGACGCCGGCTGGACCGAGAGCCTTATCTACCTGTGGGGCAAGCAGGGTGTTGGCCGTAGCCACCTGCTGCAGGCCGCCACCCATCGTTTCCAGCAACGTGGTGAGCCCGCCGTCTACCTGCCGTTGGCGCAATTGCTCGACCGTGGCGTAGAGGTGCTCGACTACCTGGCCCAGTACGAACTGGTCTGCATCGACGACCTGCATGTGATTGCAGGCAAGGCAGACTGGGAAGAGGCCATGTTCCACCTGTTCAACCGCCTGCGCGACAGCGGCCGGCGCTTGCTGCTGGCCGCCTCGGCATCGCCACGGGAGCTGCCGATCAAGCTCCCCGACTTGAAGTCGCGCCTGACCCTGGCCCTGGTGTTCCAGATGCGTGGCCTGTCCGACGAAGACAAGCTGCGCGCCCTGCAATTGCGTGCTTCGCGCCGCGGCCTGCACCTTACCGACGAAGTCGGCCACTTCATCCTCACCCGCGGTGCGCGCAGCATGAGCGCGCTGTTCGACCTGCTCGAACGCCTCGACCAGGCCTCGCTCCAGGCACAACGCAAGCTCACCATCCCTTTCCTCAAGGAAACCCTCGGCTGGTAACCCCCTGAAAACGCTGGGCCAGAGCGGCAAAACAGAAAAGTCACATCTTTTTCGATAAAATTTGCAAATGGCCATGATAGAGGGCATAGTTTCCCCCTCTAAAGGATTACAGACACGGTCGTGCCCATGCTAAAGCGCTTCGCACCCCTCGTGCCACTCGCACTCGTGACCTTGCTGTTTGGCTGCGCGGCCCAAGGCCCAGCTTCTCAGGTTCAGGATCACACCCCGGTCGCCGCACAATCGGTGATCAAGGCCAAGGCCTCGTCCTCGTCGGTATTCGGCGAACCGGAAGAGCTGGCCACTGAAGATGACCTGGAGGCTTTCTCCAGCAACAGCAAGCCTTACCAGCTGCCAGTGCTGGCGGACAGCATTCTCGAGCGCGGCATGTCGTTGATCGGTACCCGCTACCGCTTCGGTGGTACCTCGGAAAAGTCTGGTTTCGATTGCAGTGGTTTCATCGGCTACCTGTTCCGCGAAGAGGCGGGCATGACCCTGCCGCGCTCCACGCGTGAAATGATCAACGTCGATGCCCCGAAAGTGGCACGCAACAAGCTCAAGCCAGGTGACCTGCTGTTCTTCAGCACCAATGGTCGCGGCCGCGTCAGCCATGCCGGCATCTACCTGGGTGACAACCAGTTCATCCATTCCAGCAGCCGCCGCAGTGGTGGCGTGCGCATCGACAGCCTCGGTGACCGCTACTGGAGCAAGACCTTCATCGAAGCCAAGCGTGCCTTGGCCATGGCGCCGACCAACATCGCGCGCAACTGATGGCAAAATGATATATCCTGCCGCGGCGGCGATGCTTTGAAAAAAGCTCGCCGCCGTGCGCATTTATAGAAAGCGTCTAATCTAAATTCTCAACTCTTTTCGGCTGCTGCGCAGCGGTCTCAGACAGGATGTTCTGGCCATGATAAAGATGGCGCGCTTCGCATTTCTCTCCTTGGCGGCATTGCTTGCTGCCTGCTCCAGCCGTGCGCCTGCGCCGGCCCCTGTGGTTCAGCCGCAGGTTAGCTATAGCCAACCGAGCCCTTCGCCGATTGCCGATGACGTGCTGATCCGCGCCATAGGCCTGGTGGGTACGCCTTACCGCTGGGGCGGCAACACCCCGGACTCCGGCTTCGATTGCAGTGGTTTGATCAAATATGTCTATCGTGATGCGGCGGGCATCAGCTTGCCGCGTTCCACGCGGGAGATGATCGTCATGCGTGCGCCGACGGTGGATGCCAAGGCGCTGCAATCCGGTGATCTGGTGTTCTTTGCCACCAGTGGCGGCTCGCAGGTCAGCCATGCCGGCATTTATGTAGGGGAAGGGCGCTTCGTGCATGCGCCCTCAACGGGCGGCACGGTGCGATTGGACTACCTGTCCAACAGCTACTGGGCCAAGGCCTATCTGCAAGCCAAACGTGTGATTCCGCCAGGGCATCTGGCACAGAACCCCTGATTTTCAATGCCTGAAGCGGCGGCCCCGTTCAGCGGGGCCGGTACAGGCCGTCGGGTTCAAGGTGCTTTGCTCACCCTCCAGATGACATTGCCCACATCGTCAGCCACTAGAATCCCGCCTTTCCCGTCGTTGATAACTCCCACTGGTCGCCCCATCGCCTTGCCATCGCTGTCGAGAAACCCGGTGAGCAGGTCGATGGGGTGGCCTGCAGGTTTGCCTGCACGGTCGAAGGGTACGAACAACACCTTGTAGCCACTGTGTGGTTTACGGTTCCACGACCCGTGCTGGCCAACCAAAGCGCCCTGTTCGAAAGGCGGCGGCAACATGCCAGGTTTGACAAATGCCAGCCCCAGGGATGCGGTATGCGGGCCCACCGCGTAGTCGGGCGCTAGCGCTTGCGCCACCTTCTGCGGGGCCTGCGGGTGTACCCGATGGTCTACGTGCTGCCCGTAGTAACTGTATGGCCAGCCATAGAAGCCGCCGTCTTTCACTGAGGTGATGTAGTCCGGCACCAGGTCGCTGCCGATTTCGTCACGTTCGTTGACTGCTGTCCACAAGGCGTTGCTGTGCGGCTCCCAGGCCAGTCCGTTGGGGTTGCGCAGGCCGGTGGCGAACAGCCGGTGCTTGCCAGTTGCCGGGTCCACTTCCCAGATCGCGGCGCGGCCTTGCTCTTTTTCCATGCCGTTTTCCCCGACGTTGCTGTTCGAGCCAACCGTGACGTAGAGCTTCTTGCCGTCGGGGCTTGCGATCACGTTCTTGGTCCAGTGATGGTTCAGCGGCCCGCCTGGCAGCTCGGTCACCGGGTGGCCCTTGTCGGTCACCTGCATGGCGCCCGGTTCATAGTGAAAGCGCAGCAGCCTGTCGGTGTCGGCCACGTACAAGTCCTTGCCTACCAATGTCATGCCGAAGGGGGAGTTGAGCCCTTCGATGAAAGGGCTGTGGATTTCTGCCACGCCATCGTGGTCGGCATCGCGCAGCAGGGTGATGCGGTTGGCGCTGGGTACGGTCGCGCCGGCGCGTTTCATCGCCTTGCCCATGGCCCAGCCGCGGATGCCCTTGCCATCTTCGGGCTTGGGTGGCGCGTTGGTCTCGGCCACCAGCACATCGCCGTTGGGCAGCAAGTAGAGCCAGCGCGGGTGGTCGAGGCCGCTGGCGAAGGCTTCGACTTGCGTGCCTGGTGCTGCGGTCGGCTTGTTGCCTTTTGGCCAGCCGACGGCGGGGGCGATGTTTACGGTGGGGATCAGTGTCTTGACGGGGGCGGGGAGGCTAGGGGTTGGCCCGCTGCCCTCGTTTACGCTCAAAAGGGCTGTTTCGCCGCAGCCTGCCAGGCTGGCTGCGATTAACCAAGGCATCAGGCATTTCATGTGCGGCGTCCTCTCAAGAAGCCTGTTGAATTGAGAGGCCGGCCGTGTCCGCCAGGTTCCCCACCGTTTGCTCTGGCTCTTGCTGTTGCTCTTGCTTCGGCTTTTGCATCTAAGCGCGCGGTAGTTCAAGCGACGCAGATTGCGACTTCAGGAGGCCGAGCGCAGGGCTTGCGAAGGGAGGTGACGGGCATGGATGCCCGTCAAGCGCTGGGCCCCAGGATGGGGCCTGCAGCGCGG
>NZ_JBBMRJ010000048.1:0-20521 GCF_037993085.1 Pseudomonas sp. YNh
CGGTGGTTCGATCAGCCAGAGCAACTTCCTGGGTACCGGTAACAAGGTGTCCATCGGCCTGACCCGTTCGGAATACCAGACCCGCTACAACTTCGGCTTCGTGGACCCCTACTTCACTGCCGATGGCGTCAGCCTGGGTTACAACGCCTTCTACCGCAGCACCGACTACGACGACCTCGACGTCGATGTGGCCAGCTATGCGGTGGACAGCCTGGGTGCCGGCGTCAGCCTTGGCTACCCGATCAGCGAAACCTCGCGCCTGACCTACGGCCTGAGCGTGCAGCAGGACAAGATCAAGACCGGTAAGTACACCGTTGACGAGATCTTCGATTTCCTTGACCAGGAAGGCGAGAACTTCCTGAACTTCAAGGCCTCGATCGGCTGGTCCGAGTCCACCCTCAACAAAGGCGTGCTGGCCACCCGTGGTCACTCGCAAAGCCTGACCCTGGAATCCACCATTCCGGGCAGCGACCTGTCGTTCTTCAAGCTCGACTACCGTGGTCAGCTGTTCCAGCCGATCAACAACGACTACACCCTGCGCCTGCACACCGAGCTGGGCTATGGTGATGGTTATGGCAGCACCTCGGGCCTGCCGTTCTACGAGAACTACTTCGCCGGTGGCTTCAACTCTGTCCGTGGCTTCAAGGACAGCAGCCTTGGCCCGCGCAGCACCCCGAGCCGTGGGGCAGACGATCCCAACGGTAAGCCGGGTACTATCCGTGACCCGGATCAGGATCCGTTGCCGTTCGGTGGCAACGTGCTGGTGCAGGGCGGTGTCGAGTTGCTGTTCCCGCTGCCGTTCGTCAAGGACCAGCGTTCGCTGCGCACCTCCGTGTTCTGGGACGTGGGTAACGTGTTCGACACCAATTGCGGCAACAAGCCTGATTGCGAGAAAGTCGGCTTCTCGGGCATGGCCAGTTCGGTCGGCTTGGGTGTGACCTGGATTACCGCACTGGGCCCGTTGAGCTTCAGCCTGGCAATGCCGGTCAAGAAGCCGGACGATGCCGATACCCAGGTGTTCCAATTCTCTCTGGGCCAGACCTTCTAAGGTCGGCCCTTGCTTAATGACAACGGTTTATCCAGGAGTGCATCGTGCGTAAATTGGCTCAACTGGCCGTAGTGGCCGCGGCGCTGGTCGCCACCCCGGCATTCGCCGAAATGAAGGTTGCCGTGCTGAACTATCAGATGGCCCTGCTCGAATCGGATGCCGCCAAGAAATACGCGGTCGATGCCGAGAAGAAGTTCGGTCCGCAACTGACCAAGCTGAAAAGCCTCGAAAGCAGCGCCAAGGGCATCCAGGACCGTCTGATCAAGGGCGGCGACAAGATGCAGCAGCAGGAGCGTGAGCGCCTGGAGCTCGAGTTCAAGCAAAAGGCCCGTGACTTCCAGTTCCAGTCCAAGGAACTGAACGAAGCCAAAGCCGTTGCTGACCGCGACATGCTCAAGCAACTGAAGCCGAAGCTGGATGGTGCTGTCGAGGAAGTGATCAAGAAGGGCGGTTTCGACCTGGTCCTCGAGCGTGGTGCGGTCATCGATGTCAAACCTCAGTACGACATCACCCGCCAGGTCATCGAGCGCATGAACCAAGCCCGTTGATATGAGTGTGACCATGACGCTAGGCCAGCTGGCCGAGGCCCTCGGTGCCACCCTCAAGGGGCCCGAGGCGTTGCAGATTACCGGGCTGGCCACCTTGCAGGAGGCAGGCCCCGGTCAATTGAGCTTCCTCGCCAACCCGCAGTACCGCAAGTACCTGGATAACTGCCAGGCGGGTGCGGTATTGCTCAAGGCTGCGGATGCCGAAAGTTTCGCTGGCAATGCCCTGATCGTGGCCGACCCGTACCAGGCGTATGCGCGTATTTCCCACTTGTTCGACCCCAAACCCAAGGCTGTGGCGGGAATCCATCCCAGCGCCGTGGTGGCTGAGGACGCGCAGGTGGACGCCAGCGCCAGCATCGGGCCGTTCGCGGTGATCGAAAGCGGTGCGCGCATCGAGGCTGATGTCTGCATCGGCGCGCATTGCTTCATCGGTGCCCGTTGCGTTGTAGGTGAAGGCGGCTGGCTGGCGCCGCGGGTGACGTTGTATCACGACGTCGTGATCGGCAAGCGCGTGGTCATCCAGTCGGGTGCTGTGATCGGCGGCGAAGGCTTCGGCTTTGCCAATGAGAAGGGTATCTGGCGCAAGATCGCCCAGATCGGCGGCGTCACCATTGGTGATGACGTGGAAATCGGCGTCAATACTGCCGTCGACCGTGGTGCGCTGTCCGACACGCGGATCGGCGACGGGGTCAAGCTCGACAACCAGATCCAGATCGCCCACAACGTGCAGATCGGTGACCACACGGCCATGGCCGCTTGTGTGGGCATTTCCGGCAGTACGCGCATCGGCAAACATTGCATGCTGGCCGGGGGCGTGGGCCTGGTGGGGCACATTGATATTTGCGATAACGTATTTGTTTCAGGGATGACAATGGTAACCCGTTCGATCACTGAACCCGGTTCCTATTCATCCGGCACAGCCATGCAGCCTTTGGCTGACTGGCGCAAGAGCGCTGCGCGGATCCGCCAGCTGGATGACATGGCCAAGCGTCTTCAGCAGCTGGAAAAACGCGTCGATACCGTGACCTCAGGTGGCCTGCCGACATCAGAAGGCTGATACCATTCCCTGAGCAAGAGTGAACAGTCGCTAGCTGGCTCCTCTTTGGATTGCTAAAGGAGCGTGTGGTCAGCACCTGCGCTCCCTATTCTTATTACAGGCTTCCCCCCCGAAATGATGGACATCAACGAGATTCGCGAATACCTGCCTCACCGTTACCCGTTCCTGCTGGTGGACCGGGTGACGGATCTGGACTTCGAGGCCCAGAGCATTCGTGCCTACAAGAATGTCAGCATCAACGAGCCGTTCTTCAACGGCCATTTCCCGGCGCACCCGATCATGCCGGGCGTTTTGATCATTGAAGCCATGGCCCAGGCGGCCGGCATCCTCGGTTTCAAGATGCTCGATGCCAAACCCGCTGATGGCACCCTGTACTACTTCGTCGGTTCCGACAAGCTGCGCTTCCGTCAGCCGGTACTGCCGGGTGACCAGTTGGTGCTGGAAGCCAAGTTCCTCAGCCGCAAGAGCATGATCTGGAAGTTTGAATGCCGCGCCCTGGTCGACGGCAAACCGGTTTGCTCGGCACAGATCACATGCGCGGAACGCTCCCTATGAATTCGATTGATCCTCGGGCCATTATCGACCCGTCGGCCAAGCTGGCCGATGGTGTCGAGGTCGGCCCTTGGTCGATCGTTGGCCCCGATGTGGAAATCGGGGAGGGTACCGTTATCGGCCCGCACGTTGTGCTCAAAGGGCCGACCCGCATCGGCAAGCACAACCGTATCTTTCAGTTTTCCTCGATTGGCGAAGATACCCCGGACCTCAAGTACAAGGGTGAACCGACGCGCCTGGTGATCGGCGATCACAATGTGTTCCGCGAAGGGGTGACCATCCACCGCGGCACCGTTCAGGACCGTGCGGAAACCACCGTGGGCGACCACAACCTGATCATGGCCTATGCCCACATCGGCCACGACAGCGTCATTGGCAACCACTGCATCCTGGTCAACAACACGGCCCTGGCCGGCCATGTGCACGTAGGCGACTGGGCGATCCTGTCCGGCTATACCCTGGTGCATCAGTACTGCCATATCGGTGCCCACGCGTTTTCCGGCATGGGCACGGCTATCGGCAAGGACGTCCCGGCCTTCGTCACCGTGTTCGGCAGCCCGGCCGAAGCCCGCAGCATGAACTTCGAGGGCATGCGCCGCCGCGGTTTCAGCGACGAGGTGATCCACGTGCTGCGCCGTTGCTACAAGATTGTCTATCGTCAGGGCCTGACCGTCGAAGACGCGCTCAAGGAGCTGGCCGAAATGGCCGCGAAACACCCTGAGGTCGAACTGTTCCGTCAGTCGATCGTGAATTCCGCCCGCGGCATCACCCGCTGACATGGCCCCGCTTTGCGTAGCCTTGGTCGCAGGTGAGGCCAGCGGCGATATTCTTGGTTCAGGCTTGATGCGTGCCCTCAAGGCACGCCACCCCGACGTACGTTTCATTGGCGTTGGCGGCCCGTTGATGGAAGCCGAAGGCCTGCAATCATATTTCCCCATGGAGCGCCTGGCGGTCATGGGGCTGGTCGAAGTGCTGGGGCGCCTTCGCGAGCTGCTCAAACGCCGCAAGCTGCTGATCCAGACACTGATCGACGAAAAGCCGGATGTCTTCATCGGCATCGACGCCCCCGACTTCACCCTCAACATTGAACTCAAGCTGCGCCAGGTCGGAATCAAGACCGTGCACTACGTCAGCCCGTCGGTCTGGGCCTGGCGGCAGAAGCGCGTACTGAAGATTCGCGAAGGCTGCGACCTGATGCTGACGCTGCTGCCGTTCGAGGCGCGGTTCTATGAAGAGCAGGGGGTGCCGGTGCGCTTTGTCGGTCACCCGCTGGCCGACACCATTCCGCTTGAAACCGACCGCCCGGCAGCACGTGCTGCGCTGGGCCTGGGTGAGGGGCCGGTGGTTGCACTGATGCCTGGCAGCCGTGGTGGCGAGGTAGGGCGCCTGGGGGCGTTGTTCCTCGACGCCGCCGAGCGCCTGCAGCAGCAAGTGCCAGGCGTGCACTTCGTGCTGCCCTGCGCCAACGCCGCGCGGCGTGCCCAGGTCGAACAGATGCTTGAAGGGCGCCAACTGCCACTGACCCTGCTCGATGGCCAGTCGCACCAGGCCCTGGCGGCCTGTGATGCAGTACTGATCGCCTCGGGCACAGCCACCCTCGAAGCGCTGCTGTACAAGCGGCCAATGGTGGTGGCCTACCGCCTTGCGCCCTTGACCTACTGGATCCTCAAGCGCCTGGTGAAGAGCCCTTACGTGTCCCTGCCAAACCTGCTCGCGCAGCGTGAGCTGGTGCCCGAATTGTTGCAGGACGCCGCCACCAGCGAAGCCTTGGCCAACACCCTTGCGCCGCTGGTGCGCGATGGCAGCCAGCAGACCGAACGTTTCGACGAAATTCACCGCACCCTGCGCCGTGACGCCTCCAACCAGGCGGCCGAGGCGGTACTGGCCTTGCTCAAGGACCGCTGACATGCAAATTGGACTGGACTTCAACCTGGTCGAAGACCTGGTCGCCGGCGTCGACGAAGTGGGCCGCGGGCCACTGTGCGGTGCGGTGGTGACGGCGGCGGTGATCCTTGATCCAGCGCGCCCGATCCTCGGCCTGAACGATTCGAAGAAACTCACCGAAGCCAAGCGCGAGGCGTTGTTCGACGAGATCTGTGAAAAGGCCTTGAGCTTCTGCATCGCCCGCGCCGAGGTCGACGAAATCGACCGCCTGAACATCCTGCAGGCCACGATGCTGGCCATGCAGCGTGCGGTGGAGGGCCTGCACATTACGCCGAAGCTGGCCCTGATAGATGGCAACCGCTGCCCGAAGCTGGCCGTGCCGGCGTCGCCGGTGATCAAAGGCGATAGCCAGGTGCCGGCTATTGCAGCTGCCTCGATCCTGGCCAAGGTAACCCGTGACCGTGAGATGAGCGCGTTCGAGCTGATCTACCCAGGGTATGGCATGGGTGGGCACAAAGGTTACCCGACCCCGGTGCACCTTGAAGCGCTCGCGCGCCTGGGGCCTACGCCCATCCATCGGCGTTCCTTTGCCCCGGTGCGTGCGGCCTGGGAAGCACGCGAAGGCGTTACCGATTCCCTTATCTGACCTGCCAGGGCCCTTCGCGGCCCTTTCGCTCTTGTAGGAGCAGCCTTGTGCTGCGAAAGCGCCAGTCAGGTAAATGAAGTTGCTGTGCCTGTACTGGCCCTTTCGCAGCACCAGGCTGCTCCTACAGGGAGGGTGCAAGCAGCCCCAAATCTCTTCCCCATTTAAGCTACAATCCCGCCCTTGTCGTTAAGCACTGCTACAGGATCTTCCATGTCGGTTCCCTTCGTTCACCTGCGCGTCCACTCCGAATTCTCGCTGGTAGACGGCCTGGTGCGGATCAAGCCGCTGGCCAAGGCGCTGGCCGGGATGAACATGCCGGCGGTGGCGATCACCGACCAGAGCAACATGTGCTCGCTGGTGAAGTTCTACAAGACTGCCATGGGTGCGGGCATCAAGCCGATCTGTGGTGCCGACCTGTGGCTGGCCGGTGCCGATCCGGAGGCGCCGCTGTCGCGCATCTGCTTCCTGGCCATGGACGCCAAGGGCTATCGCAACCTCACCGAGCTGATCTCGCGCGGCTGGACCGATGGCCAGCGTAACGGGTTGGTCATCCTCCAGCGTGAATGGATCGCCCCCGCCAGCGAGGGCCTGATTGCCCTGTCAGCGGGCAAGGAGGGCGATATCGGCATGGCCTTGTTGTCCGGCCGGGATGAAGAAGCCCAGGCCCTGCTGCAAGACTGGATGGGCATGTTCCCCGAGCGCTTCTACGTTGAAGTGCAGCGCACCAACCGCGCCCGCGATGAAGAATACGTGCACGCGGCGGTGGCCTTGGCCGACAAGCTTGGCGCCCCGCTGGTGGCCACCAACGACGTGCGTTTCATCAAGCAGGCGGACTTCGACGCCCACGAAACCCGCGTTTGCATTGGCGAGGGCTGGACCCTTGACGACCCGCGCCGCCCGCGTGGCTACAGTGACCAGCAGTACCTGAAATCGTCCGAGGAAATGGCCGAGCTGTTCAGCGACCTGCCCGACGCCATCGCCAACACCGTCGAGATTGCCAAGCGCTGCAACATCCAGGTGCAGCTGGGCAAGCACTTCCTGCCCGACTTCCCCACGCCGAACGGCATGGGCATCGACGACTACCTGCGGCTTGTGTCCCACGAAGGCCTGGAAGAGCGCCTGGCGGTGTTGTGGCCGAAAGACACCACACCCAATTACGAAGAGAAGCGCCAGGTCTACCTGGACCGCCTGAAGTTCGAGCTGGATATCATCATCCAGATGGGCTTCCCCGGTTACTTCCTGATCGTGATGGACTTCATCAAGTGGGCCAAGAACAACGGCGTGCCGGTCGGACCTGGCCGTGGTTCGGGTGCGGGCTCGCTGGTGGCCTACGTGCTGAAGATTACCGACCTCGACCCGCTGGCCTACGACTTGCTGTTCGAGCGCTTCCTCAACCCTGAACGGGTTTCCATGCCCGACTTCGACGTCGACTTCTGCATGGATGGCCGGGATCGGGTGATCGAATACGTGGCCGATGCCTACGGGCGCAATGCGGTCAGCCAGATCATCACCTTTGGTACCATGGCCGCCAAGGCGGTAGTGCGAGACGTGGCGCGGGTGCAGGGCAAGTCCTACGGGCTGGCCGATCGCCTGTCGAAGATGATCCCGTTCGAAGTGGGCATGACCCTGGAGAAGGCCTACGAGCAGGAAGAAATCCTGCGCGACTTCCTCAAGGGCGACGAGGATGCCCGCGAAATCTGGGACATGGCGCTGAAGCTGGAAGGCGTCACCCGGGGTACCGGCAAGCACGCCGGTGGTGTGGTTATCGCGCCGACCAAGCTCACCGATTTTTCGCCGATCGCCTGTGACGAAGAGGGCGGCGGCCTGGTAACTCAGTTCGACAAGGACGACGTCGAGGCCGCCGGCCTGGTCAAGTTCGACTTCCTCGGCCTGCGGACCCTGACCATCATCAAGTGGGCGATGGAGATCATCAACCGCGAGCAGGCCAAGAAAAACCTGCCAGATCTCAACATCGACTTCATCCCGCTGGATGACCGCAAGACTTACGAGCTGCTGCAAAAAGCCGAAACCACTGCGGTGTTCCAGCTTGAATCTCGTGGCATGAAGGAGCTGATCAAGAAGCTCAAGCCCGACTGCCTCGAAGACCTTATCGCACTGGTAGCGCTGTTCCGCCCGGGCCCGCTGCAGTCGGGCATGGTGGACGACTTCATCAACCGCAAGCACGGCCGAGCCGAGCTGGCCTACCCGCACCCCGATTACCAGTATGACGGCCTGCAGCCGGTGCTGGCGCCTACCTATGGCATCATCCTGTACCAGGAACAGGTGATGCAGATCGCCCAGGTGATGGCAGGCTACACCCTCGGTGGTGCAGACATGCTGCGCCGTGCCATGGGTAAGAAAAAACCCGAGGAAATGGCCAAGCAGCGTGGTGGCTTCATCGAAGGTTGCGCCAACAACGGCATCGATGCCGACCTGGCCGGTAACATCTTTGACCTGGTGGAAAAGTTTGCGGGTTATGGCTTCAACAAATCCCACTCCGCCGCCTATGGCCTGGTGTCCTACCAGACCGCCTGGCTGAAAACCCACTTCCCGGCGCCGTTCATGGCTGCCGTGCTGTCGGCGGACATGCACAACACCGACAAGGTGGTGGTGCTGGTCGAGGAGGTGCGCAGCATGAAGCTGCGCCTCGACGCGCCGGATGTGAATTTCTCCGACTTCAAGTTCACCGTCAACAACGATGGCCGTATCGTCTATGGCCTGGGCGCCATCAAGGGTGTCGGCGAAGGCCCGGTGGAAGCGATCGTCGAGGCGCGTGCGCAGGGCGGGCCGTTCAAGGACCTGTTCGACTTCTGTGAGCGCATCGACCTCAAGCGGGTCAACAAGCGCACCCTGGATGCGCTGGTGCGCAGTGGCGCACTGGACCGTCTTGGCCCGCACTTCCATGATGAGATCAAGGCCTACCAGGCCAACATCGACATCAACCGTGCAACCTTGCTCTCGGCACTGGGTGAGGCCATCAAGGCTGCAGAGCAGGCGGCTCACACCGCTGACAGCGGCCATGTCGACCTGTTCGGCAGCATGTTCGACGAGGTGGAAGTCGACGTCTATGCCAACCACCGCAAGGTGCGCGAGCTGACCCTCAAGGAGCGCCTGAAGGGCGAGAAGGACACCCTTGGCCTGTACCTCACCGGTCACCCGATCGATGAGTACGAGGCCGAGATCCGCCGCTTCGCCCGCCAACGCATCATCGACCTCAAGCCGTCGCGCGAAACCCAGACTATCGCCGGCATGATCATTGCCCTGCGGGTAATGAAGAACAAGAAGGGCGACAAGATGGGCTTCGTCACCCTGGATGACCGCTCCGGGCGCATCGAGGCTTCGCTGTTCGCCGATTCTTTCATGGCGGCACAGTCCTTGCTGCAGGCCGATGCGATGGTGGTCGTCGAAGGCGAGGTCAGCAACGACGACTTCTCCGGCGGCCTGCGCCTGCGGGTGAAGCAGGTGATGACCATGGAAGACGCGCGCACCAAGCTGGCCGAGAGCTTGCGCCTGAAGGTGGCACACGAGGCGCTCAAGGGCGACCGGTTGAAGTGGCTGGGCGAACTGATCACCCGCCATCGCGGTGCTTGCCCGATCACCCTGGAGTACACCGGCAGCGACGCCAAGGCCATGCTGCAGTTCGGTGAGCAGTGGTCGATCGACCCGGCCGATGGGCTGATTCAGGCGCTGCGTGACCAGTTCGGGCGTGAGAACGTCTTCCTGCAATATCGTTGAATCGACTAAAAATTTAATCTCGACCTGAATGCGCCTGATCCCTTAAGGTAGGGCGCCAAACGGATCAACCGGCCGGCCGCCTGGCCGTAGACCCAAGACGGATGACTATGAACCCGAATTTTCTCGATTTCGAACAGCCGATTGCCGACCTGCAAGCCAAGATCGAAGGCCTGCGCCTGGTAGGTAACGACAACTCGCTGAACATCAGCGATGAAATTGCCCGTCTGCAAGACAAGAGCAACACACTGACCGAAAGCATCTTCGGCAACCTGACCAGCTGGCAGATCGCCCGCCTGGCACGTCACCCGCGTCGTCCTTACACACTGGACTACCTGGAGCACATCTTCACCGAGTTCGAAGAGCTGCACGGTGACCGCCACTTCTCCGACGACGCCGCCATCGTCGGTGGTACCGCGCGCCTGGATGGCAAGCCGGTCATGGTCATCGGCCACCAGAAGGGCCGTGAAGTGCGCGAGAAGGTACGCCGCAATTTCGGTATGCCGCGCCCTGAAGGCTACCGCAAGGCTTGCCGCCTGATGGAAATGGCCGAGCGCTTCAAGATGCCGATCCTGACCTTCATCGACACCCCGGGTGCCTACCCGGGTATCGATGCCGAAGAGCGCAACCAGAGCGAGGCAATCGCCTGGAACCTGCGCGTGATGGCGCGCCTGAAAACCCCGATCATTGCTACCGTGATCGGTGAGGGTGGTTCTGGCGGTGCACTGGCCATCGGCGTGTGCGACCAGCTGAACATGCTGCAATACTCCACCTACTCGGTGATCTCGCCGGAAGGCTGCGCGTCGATCCTGTGGAAGACTGCCGACAAGGCGGCCGATGCCGCTGAGGCCATGGGCATCACTGCCGAGCGCCTGAAGAGCCTGAACATCGTCGACAAGGTCATCCAGGAGCCGTTGGGCGGCGCCCATCGTGACCCGGTGAAAGTGTCGGAAAGCATCCGTGCTGACCTGATCGAACAGCTGGACATGCTCGGCAAGTTCGATAACGACGCGCTGCTGGCTCGCCGTTACGAGCGCCTGATGAGCTACGGCCTCTGACATACCACCGGGGCCGCTCTGCGGCCCATTCGCCGGCAAGCCAGGCTCCCACCAGGCTCACTGTGGGAGCCTGGCTTGCCGGCGAAAGGGGGGCAAAGCACCCCCGGCAATCTCAAGCCATGTGAGGCCCTCATGATCAACCTCACCCCCTGGCTGCAAGCCCCCACCTGGTGCATAGCCTTCTCCGGTGGCCTCGACTCCACCGTCCTCCTGCACCTGCTGGCCACTCACGCCCGCAACCACGCTTGCCCCCCGCTGCGCGCCATCCATATCCACCACGGCCTGCAAGCCGCGGCCGACGCCTGGCCTGCCCACTGCCAAGCCATCTGCGACAACCTTGGCATCGAACTTCAGGTCATTCACGTCCAGGTCACTCCCGGCGCCAGCCTCGAGCAGGGTGCCCGCGACGCTCGCTATGCCGCTTTCAAACAGTCCCTCGGCCCTGGCGACATTCTGTTCACCGGGCAGCACCGCGATGACCAGGCCGAAACCCTGTTGTTCCGCCTGTTGCGCGGCGCCGGGTTGCGTGGCCTGGCGGCGATGCCCGGGCAGCGGGCGCTAGGGCAGGGCACCCTGGTCAGGCCGTTGCTGGGTTGTTCACGCCAGCAACTGCATGACTATGCCAAGGCGAACGGGCTTGCCTGGATTGAAGACCCGTCGAACGCCGACACACAATTTGCCCGCAACTACCTGCGCGGCGAAGTGTTCCCGCAGTTGCAACAACGTTGGCCACAGGCCAGCCAGAATCTCGCGCGCGCCGCAGAGCACCT
The DNA here is from genome assembly GCF_037993085.1 of Pseudomonas sp. YNh. Classification (NCBI taxonomy): domain Bacteria; kingdom Pseudomonadati; phylum Pseudomonadota; class Gammaproteobacteria; order Pseudomonadales; family Pseudomonadaceae; genus Pseudomonas; species Pseudomonas sp. YNh. The sequence continues at coordinate 11,296 of NZ_JBBMRJ010000048.1, forward strand.
GGGTGAAGCCCTGGGCCTGCTGGATGAACTGGCCCAGGGCGACCTGGCGACTGCGCAGGAGGGGTCGTCCGTCGCCTGGTCGGGCCTGGACTCCCTTGACCTGGGCACGCTCATGGCGCTGTCGCCAGCCCGTCAGCGCAATGCCTTGCAATACTGGCTGAGCCGGCGCACCCGTTTGCCCGACACCCGGCATTGGGCCGGCTGGGCAGACCTGCGCGATGCTGCCGCCGATGCCCGGCCGGTCTGGCGGCTTGCCGATGGGCAGCTGCTGCGTAGCGATGGCCGAATCTGGTGGCTGAGCGGCGACTGGCTGCAACAGCCTGTCGGAGAAATGGCCTGGCCGAATTCAACGTTGCCCCTGGTACTGCCAGGTAACGGCAGGGTGCGTCTTGATGTCGCCGTGCCAATGGCTGGTCTGCGCATTGCCTACCGGCAGGGCGGCGAAATGCTGGAGGTTCCCGGCCGCGGCCGGCGCGATCTCAAGCGTCTGCTCAATGAGCAGCGGGTACCGTATTTCCTGCGTCCGCGCCTGCCGTTGCTGTACCAGGGCGAGCGCCTGCTGGCGGTGGCCAGCCTGCCCGGGCTGGTGCAGGCGGATTGCCAGCTGCATTGGCAGTTGCCGACGAGCGCGCAAGGTTTGAGATGAAGGGTACATTCCGGTAGACTACCCTCCCTTCTTGATACAACTTCTGTGGCTTCCGCGAAAACACAGGGGTTGCCGGTTACCAAGCAGTTTTTTGCTGGGCTGATTCTGAAAATGACGAGCGAGCTCCATGCCGGGGATACCCCTGGTCTGTACAGACGCGACAGTTTTTCGAGATGCACTGTGACTGACGCAGGTGATCGGGGGCTTCGGCCTTCCTTCGCTTTCTCCGGCGGCGCTGGCCGCCTTAACGCAGACTTCTAGGGTTTTTCATGACGCGCTACATATTCGTCACGGGCGGTGTTGTTTCTTCATTGGGGAAAGGCATTGCCTCGGCTTCCCTGGCGGCCATCCTGGAAGCGCGGGGCCTGAAGGTCACCATGCTCAAGCTGGATCCGTACATCAACGTCGATCCGGGCACCATGAGCCCGTTCCAGCACGGTGAAGTGTTCGTCACCCACGATGGCGCCGAGACTGACCTCGACCTGGGCCACTACGAGCGGTTCATCCGCACCACCATGACCCAGAACAACAACTTCACCACTGGTCGCATTTACGAGCATGTGCTGCGTAAAGAGCGTCGTGGTGACTACCTGGGCGCGACCATCCAGGTCATCCCGCACATCACCGACGAGATCAAGCGTCGCATCATCAAGGGCGCCGGCGATGCCGACGTGGCCCTGGTGGAAATCGGCGGTACCGTGGGTGACATCGAGTCGCAGCCGTTCCTCGAGGCCATTCGCCAGCTGCGCGTCGAAGTGGGCTCCAAGCGCGCCATGCTGATGCACCTGACCCTGGTCCCTTACATCGCCACCGCTGGCGAAACCAAGACCAAGCCGACCCAGCACTCGGTCAAGGAGCTGCGCTCCATCGGCCTGCAGCCTGACGTGCTGATCTGCCGCTCCGACCACCCGGTCGATGCTTCGTCGCGTCGCAAGATCGCGCTGTTCACCAACGTTGAAGAGCGTGCGGTGATTTCGCTGGAAGACGTCGACACCATCTACAAGATCCCGGGCGTGCTGCACGCACAGGGCCTGGACGACTTCGTCGTCGAGCGTTTCGGCCTGCAGTGCAATGGCGCCGACCTGTCCGAGTGGGACAAGGTGGTCGATGCCAAGCTCAACCCTGAGCACGAAGTGACCATCGCCATGGTCGGCAAGTACATGGAGCTGCTGGATGCGTACAAGTCGCTGATCGAAGCGATGAGCCACGCCGGCATCACCAACCGCACCAAGGTCAACCTGCGCTACATCGACTCGGAAGACATCGAGAACCAGGGCACCAGCCTGCTCGAAGGCGCCGACGCCATTCTGGTGCCGGGCGGTTTCGGCCTGCGCGGCGTGGAAGGCAAGATCACCGCGGTGCAATACGCCCGTGAGAACAAGGTACCGTACCTGGGCATCTGCCTGGGCATGCAGGTGGCCGTGATCGAGTTCGCCCGTAACGTGATGGGCTGGAAAGACGCCAACTCCACCGAGTTCGACCGCAACAGCGGCCACCCGGTCGTCGGCCTGATCACCGAGTGGGCTGATGCCACCGGTGCCGTCGAGACCCGTACCGAGGCTTCCGACCTGGGCGGCACCATGCGCCTGGGCGCACAGGACTGCCAGCTGGCTGCCGGTTCCAAGGTGCACGACTGCTACAACAAGGACGTGATCACCGAGCGTCACCGTCACCGCTACGAAGTGAACAACAACCTGCTGCCGCAACTGGTCGACGCCGGCCTGGTGGTTTCCGGCCGTTCCGAAGACGGCGCGCTGGTGGAAGTGGTCGAGTCCAAGGACCACCCATGGTTCGTCGCCTGCCAGTTCCACCCGGAATTCACCTCCACCCCGCGTGACGGCCACCCGCTGTTCAGTGGTTTCGTCAAGGCAGCCCTGGCTCAGAAGAACAAGGCCTGATCAATGACCCAGAAGATCATTCGCGTCGGTAACATCGAGATCGCCAACGACAAGCCGTTCGTCCTGTTCGGCGGCATGAACGTCCTGGAGTCCCGTGACCTGGCAATGAAGGTCTGCGAAGAGTACGTGCGGGTGACCGAGAAGCTCGGTATCCCGTACGTGTTCAAGGCCAGCTTCGACAAGGCCAACCGTTCGTCGGTGACGTCCTACCGTGGTCCGGGCATGGAAGAAGGGCTGAAGATCTTCGAAGAGATCAAACGCACCTTCAACGTGCCGGTGATCACCGACGTGCACGAGCCTTACCAGGCCGAGCCCGTCGCCAAGGTGTGCGACATCATCCAGCTGCCGGCCTTCCTGTCGCGGCAGACCGACCTGGTGGTGGCCATGGCCAAGACCGGCGCGGTGATCAACATCAAGAAGGCCCAGTTCCTCGCACCCCAGGAAATGAAACACATCCTGGCCAAGTGCGCTGAGGCCGGTAACGACCAGTTGATCCTCTGCGAGCGTGGTTCGAGCTTCGGCTACAACAACCTTGTAGTGGACATGCTCGGCTTCGGCATCATGAAGCAGTTCGAGTACCCGGTGTTCTTCGACGTGACCCACGCCCTGCAGATGCCGGGTGGTCGCAGCGATTCCGCCGGTGGCCGCCGCGCCCAGGTCACCGACCTGGCCAAGGCCGGTATGAGCCAGGGCCTCGCCGGCCTGTTCCTCGAAGCCCACCCCGACCCGGACAACGCCAAATGCGATGGCCCATGCGCCCTGCGCCTGGACAAACTGGAGCCATTCCTGGCCCAGCTCAAGCAACTGGACGACCTGGTGAAAAGTTTTCCGACGGTAGAAACCGCGTAAAGCTCATTTCTCGGGTAAAGTACCGCCCGATCCACCCCTGACCAATCGGTCAGGGGCTCCCTTCACCCGGCCTGCCCACTGCAAAGTCCGCCTGGTGAACGGCAAGAATTTCTTAAGCTAGGTTGTTTTCGTCAATTCTGGAGTGCTTACAACAATGGCAAAAATCGTCGACATCAAAGGTCGTGAAGTTCTCGATTCGCGTGGCAACCCCACCGTGGAAGCCGATGTACTGCTCGACAACGGCATCATCGGCAGCGCTTGCGCGCCGTCCGGTGCTTCCACCGGCTCGCGCGAAGCGCTGGAGCTGCGTGATGGCGACAAGAGCCGTTACCTGGGCAAGGGCGTGCTGAAAGCCGTCGGCAACATCAACGGCCCGATCCGTGAGCTGCTGCTGGGCAAGGACCCTTCCGACCAGAAGGCCCTGGACCGCGCCATGATCGAACTGGACGGTACCGAGAACAAGGCCAAGCTGGGCGCCAACGCCATCCTGGCTGTTTCCCTGGCTGCCGCCAAGGCCGCTGCCCAGGACCAGGACCTGCCGCTGTACGCGCACATCGCCAACCTGAACGGCACCCCGGGCCAGTACTCGATGCCGGTTCCGATGATGAACATCATCAACGGTGGCGAGCACGCCGACAACAACGTCGACATCCAGGAGTTCATGGTTCAGCCGGTTGGCGCCAAGACCTTCTCCGACGGCCTGCGCATGGGTACCGAAATCTTCCACCACCTCAAAGCCGTGCTGAAGGCCCGTGGCCTGAACACCGCCGTGGGTGACGAAGGTGGTTTCGCGCCTAACCTGGCTTCCAACGAAGACGCCCTGGCTGCCATCGCCGAAGCGGTCGAAAAAGCCGGCTACAAGCTGGGCACCGACGTGACCCTGGCACTGGACTGCGCGGCTTCCGAATTCTACGAAGACGGCAAGTACAACCTGTCCGGCGAAGGCAAGTCGTTCGACGCCGAAGGCTTCGCCGAGTACCTGAAAGGCCTGACCGAGCGCTTCCCGATCATCTCGATCGAAGACGGCCTGGACGAGTCCGACTGGGCTGGCTGGAAGATCCTCACCGACAAGATCGGCGAGAAGGTACAGCTGGTTGGCGACGACCTGTTCGTGACCAACACCAAGATCCTCAAGGAAGGCATCGAGAAGGGCATCGGTAACTCGATCCTGATCAAGTTCAACCAGATCGGCTCGCTGACCGAAACCCTGGAAGCCATCCAGATGGCCAAGGCTGCCGGCTACACCGCGGTGATCTCGCACCGCTCCGGTGAAACCGAAGACTCGACCATTGCCGACCTGGCCGTAGGTACTGCTGCCGGCCAGATCAAGACCGGTTCGCTGTGCCGTTCCGACCGCGTTTCCAAGTACAACCAACTGCTGCGCATCGAAGAGCAACTGGGTGCCAAAGCGGTTTACCGTGGTCGTGCCGAGTTTCGCGGCTAAGCAAGAGATGGTAAAAAGACAGCAGCCGGAGCTGTAGGACGTTCGTACTGAACGTTACTACGTTCCAACGGGTTTCTGTCTACGAAGCCTGGCCTCGGCCAGGCTTCGTGCTATTTGAGACCCCGAAATGCATAGTGTGCGGCGGTCTTTTTAACCTGGATACCTAGATGCGCAGTCCTTATTGGTTGTTCCTCGTCCTGCTCCTGCTGCTGGGTGGCCTGCAGTACCGCCTGTGGGTGGGTAATGGCAGCCTGGCGCAAGTGACCGAGCTGAAGCAGCAGATTGCCGAGCAGCATGCCGAAAACGAGCGGCTGCTGGAGCGTAACCGTGTGCTCGATGCCGAAGTGCTGGAGCTGAAAAAAGGCATGGAGACCGTTGAAGAGCGGGCTCGCCACGAATTGGGAATGGTCAAAGAGGGCGAAACCCTCTTCCAGTTGCCACAGAAATGATCGATACCTTGCCGGCCTTCTGGGCCGTGATTCCTGCTGCGGGCGTTGGTGCCCGCATGGCTGCCGACCGCCCCAAGCAATACCTGGAGCTGGCCGGGCAGACCCTTCTCGAGCACAGCCTCGACTGTTTTCTTGGCCATCCGGGGCTTAACGGCGTGGTGGTCAGCATTGCTGAAGATGACCCGTTCTGGCCCACCCTGCGTTGCGCCAGCGACTCGCGCATCCAGCGCGCAGCGGGCGGGCGTGAGCGCGCCGATTCGGTGCTTAATGCGTTACTGTTGCTGCATGCCCAAGGGGCCTCGGACAGCGACTGGGTGCTGGTGCACGATGCCGCGCGGCCGAACCTTGCGCGCAGCGACCTGGACAAGTTGTTGTCGGAACTGGCAAACGACCCGGTGGGTGGCCTGCTGGCCGTGCCGGCCCGCGACACCCTCAAGCGTGCCGACAGTAATGGGCGGGTGAGCGCCACCGTGGACCGCAGCACTATCTGGCAGGCTTACACCCCGCAGATGTTCCGCCTTGGGGCGTTGCACCGGGCGCTGGCCGAGTGCCTGGTGTCGGACGTGGTGGTGACCGATGAGGCCTCTGCCATCGAATGGTCCGGCCATGCGCCGCGGCTGGTGGAAGGGCGCAGTGACAACATCAAGGTCACCCGCCCCGAAGACCTGGAATGGTTGCGCCAGCGCTGGGCGGGCAGGCGCTGAACGTCGCTCTTCTGTACCGGCCTCTTCGCGGGTGAACCCGCTCCCACAGGATCTCCACCGGATCAGCAACCTGTGGACTACCTGTGGGAGCGGGTTCACCCGCGAAGGGGCCGGTACAGCAAATGTATCCCTTCAGCCAAGCTTATATTCCGGCAACCCCGCCAACCCTTCCTTCAGGTAATCCACCAGCCGCCGCACCTTCGGCGACAGGTGCCGCTGCTGCGGATACAGCGCCCACACTGCCGTATTTGGCGGCTGGTGCGCCTCCAGCAAGGACACCAGCGCACCACTGTTCAGGTGCTCCAGCACGTAGTAATCCGGCAACTGGCACAACCCTATCCCTTGCAGCGCCGCGTCCAGCACTGCCTGGCCACTGTTGCAGCGCCAGTTGCCCTGTATCCGCTGGCTGATCTCGCGGCCGTCCTGTTGCAGTGCCCACAAGTCCGAACTGCCCACCAGGCAGTTGTGCCGCGCAAGTTCCGACAGGCTGTGCGGCCGGCCATAACGTTCCAGGTAGGCCGGCGAGGCGCACAGGTACATGCGCCGCGGCGCCAGGCGCGTGGCCACCAGCCGGGAATCGGCCAGGCGGCCCAGGCGGATGGCCAGGTCCATGCCCTCATGCAGCAAGTCGAGGGTGTGGTTGCTCAGTTCCACATCCACCCGCAACTGCGGGTATAGCGCCATGAACCGTGTTACCAGCGGCACGATGAAGCGCTCGCCGTAGGCGACCGCGCAGGTCATGCGCAGCAACCCTTTGGGTTCGCTGGCCAGGTCACCCATGGCGCGCAGGGCTTCCTCGCGGCCATCCTGCAGGCGCTGGCAATGCTGCAGAAAAGTCTGCCCGGCCTCGCTCAGGGTGACCCGGCGGGTGCTGCGGTACAGCAGGCGCGTCTGCAGGCGCTCCTCCAGCCGCGCGATCTGGCGGCTGATGTGAGACGACGAAACCCCCAGGCGTTCGGCTGCTGCCGTGAACTGGCCCGATTCCGCCACGGCGACGAATTCGTCGATGCCTTCCCAGCGGCTGCTCATGGATTGTCCCTGTGTGGCAATAATGTTTTGTCTTTGGCCGGATTATTCATCAAAAGGCGGTGAATTACACTGTTAGTCTGAATCGACCCTCTGTCTGGAGACCTTTGATGATCAAGTCCCGTGCTGCCGTAGCCTTCGAAGCCAAGAAACCCCTGGAAATCGTCGAAGTCGACGTGGCCATGCCCAAGGCCGGTGAAGTGCTGCTGCGTGTGGTCGCCAGTGGTGTCTGCCACACCGATGCCTACACCCTGTCCGGTGCCGACCCGGAAGGCATCTTCCCGTCGATCCTCGGCCATGAAGGCGGCGCGATCGTCGAAGCGGTAGGCGAGGGCGTGACCTCGGTGGCCGTGGGCGACCATGTGATCCCGCTGTACACCCCGGAATGCGGCAAGTGCAAGTTCTGCCTCTCGGGCAAGACCAACCTGTGCCAGGCCATCCGCGCTACCCAGGGCAAGGGCCTGATGCCGGACGGCACCACGCGCTTCTCGTACAAGGGCCAGCAGCTGTTCCACTATATGGGCACCTCGACCTTCTCCGAGTACACCGTGCTGCCGGAAATCTCCGTGGCCAAGATCCAGAAAGAAGCGCCCCTGGAAAAGGTCTGCCTGCTGGGCTGTGGCGTCACCACCGGTATCGGCGCGGTGCTCAACACCGCCAAGGTCAAACCCGGTGACACCGTGGCCATCTTCGGCCTGGGCGGCATCGGCCTGTCGGCAGTGATCGGTGCGGTCAAGGCCAAGGCCTCGCGCATCATTGCCGTCGACATCAACCCGGCCAAGTTCGAGATCGCCCGCCAACTGGGTGCCACCGACTGCATCAACCCGAAAGAATACGACCGCCCGATCCAGGAAGTGATCGTCGACCTCACCGACGGCGGCGTGGACTTCTCCTTCGAGTGCATTGGTAACGTGCAACTGATGCGCGCTGCCCTGGAATGCTGCCACAAGGGCTGGGGCGAGTCGGTCATCATCGGCGTGGCCGGTGCCGGGCAGGAAATCGCCACCCGTCCGTTCCAGCTGGTCACCGGCCGCGTCTGGCGTGGTTCGGCGTTTGGCGGCGTGCGTGGCCGCAGCGAGCTGCCAAGCTACGTGGAAATGTCTGAAAAAGGCGAGATTCCGCTGGATACCTTCATCACCCATACCATGGGCCTGGAGGACATCAACAAAGCCTTTGACCTGATGCATGAAGGCAAGAGCATCCGCAGCGTGATCCACTTCTGAGAGGCGTGCCATGAGCCTGGATAACATCTCCTGCCAGAAGAGCTTCGGCGGCTGGCACAAGCGTTACCGGCATCACTCCAAGGTGCTGGGCTGCGACATGGTGTTTGCCGTGTACCTGCCACCGCAGGCCGAGCAGGGCGAGAAGCTGCCGGTGCTGTACTGGCTTAGCGGCCTCACCTGCACCGACGAGAACTTCATGCAGAAGGCCGGCGCCCAGCGCATGGCTGCGGAGCTTGGGCTGATCATCGTGGCCCCCGACACCAGCCCGCGTGGCGAGCAGGTGCCGGGTGACCCGGACGGCGCCTGGGACTTCGGCCTGGGGGCCGGCTTCTACCTCAACGCCACCCAGCAACCCTGGGCCCAGCACTACCGCATGCACGATTATGTGGTGGAGGAGTTGCCGGCGCTGATCGAGGCGCACTTCCCGGCGTCGGGCGAGCGCAGCATCAGCGGCCACTCCATGGGTGGGCACGGCGCGCTGGTGTGCGCCTTGCGCAACCCGGGGCGCTACCGCTCGGTGTCGGCGTTCTCGCCGATCAGCAACCCGATGGACTGCCCGTGGGGCGAGAAGGCCTTCAGCCGCTACCTGGGTGAAGACCGGGCGCGCTGGCGCGAGTGGGATGCCAGCGTACTGCTGGCCGAAACCCCTGCTGGCCAATGCCCGCCGTTGCTGGTCGATCAGGGCGACCGTGACGACTTCCTTGAAAAGCAGCTCAAGCCCGAAGCGCTGGAGCAGGCTGCACGTAAAGGGGGGCATGAAATGACCCTGCGGTTGCAGCCGGGCTACGACCATAGCTACTACTTCATTGCCAGCTTCATCGAGGATCACCTGCGCCATCATGCGGTGGCACTGGGGCGGGTTTAACGCTTCGAAGGCTGAGTTGTTTTCTTCGCGGGCACGCCCGCTCCCACAGGCTTGCGGCTCCTGTGGGAGATTCTATGGTTTTCAGCAAGGCGCTTTCCCACCCTTGGTGACATATTCGTCCT
>NZ_JBBMRJ010000049.1:0-20147 GCF_037993085.1 Pseudomonas sp. YNh
GACGAATATGTCACCAAGGGTGGGAAAGCGCCTTGCTGAAAACCATAGAATCTCCCACAGGTAGATCACAGGCCTTGAAGGTGGCGTGGTTCCTGTGGGAGCGGGCGCGCCCGCGAAGAGGCCGGTAAAGGTTCAGCGCAAATCAGCCTCTGGCACCGTGGTCCGCTGCGCAATCGCCTCCGGCCGCCACTGCTTGCGGGCTATCGCCAACACTTCAGCCGGCGTTGCCAGCAGCAAGTCGGGGTCTGCTTCCTGCCCCAGCGCCCGCAATGCCCGCAACAGTAGCGGTGTAGCATGCTCTGCCTGCAGGGGGGGCGAGCGGTACGATTTGCCCAGCTTGTGCCCATCCGGCTGCACGATCAGCGGAATATGCAGGTAGCGCGGCTGTGAGAACCCCAGCAACTCCTGGAGGTACAGCTGACGCGGGGTGTTGTCGAGCAGGTCGGCGCCACGCACGATGTCGGTAACACCCTGCCAGGCATCGTCCAGCACCACTGCCAGCTGGTACGCATACAGCCCGTCGCGGCGCTGGATGACGAAGTCGCCCACTTCACGGCCCAGGTGCTGCTGGTACTCGCCCTGTACCCGGTCGGTAAAGCGGTAGATCAGCTCTGGCACGCGTAAGCGGATCGCCGCGCCTTCCCGGGCATGGCCGGCGTTGCGGCACAGGCCTGGGTAGATGCCGTTGTAACCCTCCAGTTGCTTGCGCGAGCAGGTACAGGCATACGCCAGGCCCATGTTGAACAGACGGTCGACTACTGCGGCATAGGCATCGTGCCGCTGGCTCTGGAACACCACTTCGCTATCCCATTCCAGCCCGTAACGCTCCAGGGTCTGCAGGATGGCATCACGGGCCCCGGGCATTTCCCGGGGTGGGTCGGTGTCTTCCATGCGCAGCAGCCAGCGGCCGTTGACGGCACGGGCATCGAGCCAGGAGGCGAGGGCGGCGACCAGCGAGCCGAAGTGCAGGAAGCCGCTGGGGGTGGGGGCGAAGCGCCCGATGTAGCTGGAGTCGGTCATGGTCAGGCTGGGCATATAAATGAAACGGGGCGCATCAAGCGCCCCGTTCAGGTGGAAGAAAGATCAGCCTTTGCCGACCGTTTTTTCCTTTTTCTCGGCGATTTCCTTGCAGTCGAAGCACAGGTCGGCGGTCGGACGTGCTTCCAGGCGGCGCAGGCCGATTTCGATGCCGCACGATTCGCACCAGCCGTAATCTTCGTCCTGGATCTTCTGCAGGGTCTTGTCGATTTTCTTGATCAGCTTGCGCTCGCGATCACGGTTGCGCAGCTCAAGAGCAAATTCTTCTTCCTGGCTGGCACGGTCGGCCGGGTCCGGGAAGTTCGCAGCTTCATCCTTCATGTGGTCTACGGTGCGATCCACACTCTGCATGAGCTCGCCTTTCCAGGCATTGAGAAGCTTGGTGAAGTGCTTCTTCATGGGCTCACCCATGTACTCTTCGCCCTTGGTCTCTTTATAGGGCTCGACACCGTACATGGTTTGACCGGTTTTTTGCTTTTCTACGGTGGACATGAATAGACCGCCTCTCACTCATCTGATCCAATGCGCAGGATGCTCCATCCCCGGCGACCGCCGGCCCTGCGACTGCGAGCCGCCGAACTTACCAGATAGATCGGGGGTGCGCTACCCCGCCCGATCCTGCTTATTGACATCGGCGCGAGCCGTACGTTCGTTGGCGTGCAGAGGTAGAATCTCCAGTTTAGACGCAATTGAGAGAAGGTCATGGCCCACCCCTACAGTGCGCGCAGCCGCGCCATCGAACCCTTCCACGTCATGGCGCTGCTGGCCCGGGCCAACGAGTTGCAGGCGGCCGGGCACGACGTGATCCACCTGGAAATCGGCGAGCCCGACTTCACTACGGCTGCGCCGATCGTGGCTGCCGGCCAGGCGGCACTGGCCGCCGGGCACACCCGCTACACCGCCGCACGCGGCCTGCCGGCACTGCGCGAAGCGATCGCCGGCTTTTATGGCCAGCGTTATGGCTTGAACATCGACCCGCAGCGCATCCTGATTACCCCAGGTGGTTCTGGCGCGTTGCTGCTGGCCAGCAGCCTGCTGGTCGACCCGGGCAAGCACTGGTTGCTGGCCGACCCGGGTTACCCGTGCAATCGCCACTTCCTGCGGCTGGTCGAGGGCGGAGCGCAGCTGGTGCCAGTGGGCCCGGAGGTGAATTACCAGCTCACCGCCGACCTGGTCGAGCGTTACTGGGACAAGGACACCGTCGGTGCACTGGTCGCGTCGCCGGCTAACCCGACCGGTACCGTGCTGGGGCGCGAAGAGTTGGCCAGCCTTGCCAGGGCCACCCATGAGCGACACGGCCACCTGGTGGTGGACGAAATCTACCATGGCCTCACTTATGGCATGGACGCGCCAAGCGTGCTGGAAGTCGACGACTCGGCGTTCGTCCTGAATAGTTTTTCCAAGTATTACGGCATGACCGGTTGGCGCCTTGGCTGGCTGGTAGCCCCACCCGGCGCGGTGGGCGACCTGGAGAAGCTGGCGCAGAACCTTTACATCAGTGCACCGAGCATGGCCCAGCATGCCGCGCTGGCCTGCTTCCAGCCCGAGAGCCTGGCCATTTTCGAAGAACGCCGGGCCGAGTTCGCCCGCCGTCGCGACTATCTGTTGCCCGCCCTGCGCGAATTGGGCTTCCGCATTGCCGTCGAGCCGCAGGGGGCTTTTTACCTGTATGCCGACATCAGTGCCTTTGGCGGTGATGCGTTTGCCTTCTGCCGGCATTTCCTGGAAACCGAGCACGTGGCCTTTACGCCGGGCCTGGACTTCGGCCGCCACCTGGCCGGGCACCATGTGCGCTTTGCCTACACCCAGAGCCTGCCGCGCCTGGAAGAGGCGGTGCGGCGCATTGCCCGTGGCCTGCGGAGCTGGCAAGGCTGATGCAGTTCTATCCCCCACTCGAACAGGGCCGCCTGCTGCGCCGTTACAAGCGCTTTCTGGCGGACATCGAACTGGCCAGCGGCGAACAGCTGACCATTCACTGCCCGAACACCGGCTCGATGCTCAACTGCATGCGTGAAGGCGGGCAGGTGTGGTTCAGCCGCTCCAACGACCCCAAGCGCAAACTGCCGGGCACTTGGGAAATCAGCGAAACCCCGCAGGGCCGGTTGGCCTGCGTGAATACCGGGCGTGCCAACGCGCTGGTCGAAGAGGCACTGCGGGCCGGCGTCATCACCGAACTCGCCGGGTTCACCGCGCTCAAGCGCGAAGTGGCGTACGGTGACGAAAGCAGCCGCATCGACTTTCGCCTGGAGTTCGACGGTGCCCCCGCGTACGTCGAGGTCAAGAGCGTGACCTTGGGCTACCCCGACAGCACAGTTGCAGCCTTCCCCGATGCGGTGACACAGCGCGGTGCCAAGCACCTGCGCGAGCTGGCGAAATTGGCCCGCCAGGGTGTACGGGCGGTGCAGTTGTATTGCGTGAACCTGACGGGCATCGACGCCGTACGCCCAGCTGAGGAAATCGACGCAGCCTATGCCCAGGCCCTGCGTGCGGCGGTGGCGGACGGCGTGGAGGTGCTGGCCTACGGCACCCGTCTGGATGCCGAAGGCATTGTTGTTGATCGCCGCCTGCCGGTGCTGGTCACGCCATAAGCCAGATGCCCTGGCTGTCCTCGTGACAGCCCAGGGCCAGCAATTGCTCACCTTCGCAAGGCCCGGCTACGCACTCGCCGCTTTCAATCAAAAATAGCGCGCCATGGTGGGCGCAGTGGATGAGGCTGGCGCTGTCATCAAGAAATGCATTTTGCGCCCAGTTCAGCGGGATGCCGCGGTGTGGGCAACGGTTGCGGTAGAGGTACACCTGGCCCTGGCGGCGTACGCCGAACAGTTCGAGGCCGTCTACGCTGAAGGCGCGGCTTTGGCCTTCGGCCAAGGCGTGGGAGGTACAGAGCAAGTGCATGGCGAGGACGACTCATGAAACAGATGATGACTTGACGCGTCAATGCGAATAATTATCAAATTGCCCGCATTCGCTGCGCCTGGCTACCTATGGTGCGCAGTTCTGCCGTCCGCCACAAGGCGCGCGGCTCGCCCTCAGAAGGAACCCGATGATGCGCCGTCCAGTCGCCTTGCTCGCCCTGTGCGCAAGCCTTGTGCTCTCCACCCAGGCCCTGGCGGCCGAGTTGCCGCAACGCTGGGTCAGCGCGGGTGGCGCCCTGAGCGAGTGGATAACGGCACTGGGCGGTGAAGCACGGCTTGTCGGGGTGGACACCACCAGCCAGCATCCGGCATCGCTGAAATCACTGCCCAGCGTGGGCTACCAGCGGCAGTTGTCGGCTGAAGGCATTCTCAGCCTGCGCCCGGATGTACTGGTGGGCACCGAGGAAATGGGCCCGCCGCCGGTCCTGGCGCAAATCCGCAAGGCCGGTGTGCGGGTGGAGTTGTTCTCCAGCAAAGCCGAACTCGCGGCGGTGGATGAAAACCTCAAGCATCTGGGGCAGTTGCTTGGCGCAGAGCAGCAAGCTTCGGCGTTGGCGGCGGGTTATCACCAGCAAATCGAGGCTGTGCAGGCCAAGGTCAAGCAGGCTCAGGCCGGGCAAAAGGCACCTGGGGTGCTACTGCCGGTCGGCCACGCCGGGGCCAAGCCGCTGATCGCCGGGCAGGGCACTGCGGGTGACTGGCTGCTGGGCCAGGCAGGTGGGCACAACCTGGCAGAACATCAAGGCTACAAGAACTTCTCCAACGAAGCCTTGGCGGCGTTGGACCCGGACGTGATCGTGTTTTCCGACCGGGCGCTGGCCGATGAGCAGGCCTTGCAGGCGCTGTTGAAGGAAAACCCCGCGTTGGCTGCCTCGCGGGCTGTGCGTGAGAAACGCCTGGTGTCACTGGACCCGACGCTGCTGGTGGGCGGGCTTGGCCCACGCCTGCCATCGACCTTGCAGTCGTTGGCAGCCACCTTCTACCCGGCAGCCCAGGCCAGCTTCGCGCAATGAAACAGCGGGTCCAGCCACGTACGTTGTTCATATGCCTGAGCCTGCTGTGCCTGTTGGCGGTGTGGCTGTCGCTGGCCCTGGGGCCGGTCAGCCTGCCGTTGTTCGACACCCTGCGCGCCGGCCTGCGCCTGCTGGGGCTGCCGATTGCGGCTGACGGCCTGCAGCAGGCCGAGATGATCCTGGGCCAGATCCGTCTGCCGCGGACTTTGCTGGGGCTGGCGGTGGGTGCGGTGCTGGCGCTGTCCGGTGTGGCCATGCAGGGGCTGTTCCGCAACCCGCTGGCCGATCCAGGGCTGGTGGGGGTTGCCGCTGGGGCGGCGATGGGGGCCGCGGTCGCCATCGTCGGTGGCGCCTGGTTTGGCGGCATGCCGGAGGCTTTCGCGCCGTATCTGCTGTCGTTCTGCGCTTTTGTCGGGGGGCTTGGTGTAACCGCGTTGGTCTACCGTCTGGGCCGGCGCGATGGCCAGACCAACGTCGCAACCATGCTGCTGGCTGGCGTGGCCATGACTGCGCTGGGTGGCGCGGCCGTTGGGCTGTTCTCTTACCTGGCCGACGACGCCACCCTGCGCACGCTGACGTTCTGGAACCTTGGCAGCCTGAACGGTGCCAGCTACGAACGGCTGTGGCCGTTGCTGCTGGTGGCGGCGGGGGTAGCGGTATGGCTGCCACGCCGGGCCAAGGCGCTGAATGCCCTGTTACTGGGTGAGTCGGAGGCGCGCCACCTGGGCGTTGACGTTGAGCGGCTCAAGCGCGAGTTGGTGTTCTGCACGGCGTTGGGCGTAGGTGCGGCAGTGGCTGCAGCAGGGCTGATCGGCTTCATCGGCCTGGTGGTGCCGCACCTGGTGCGCTTGCTGGCCGGGCCTGATCACCGTGTGGTGCTCCCGGCCTCGTTGCTGGCGGGGGGCGTGCTGATGCTGTTCGCCGACCTGGCGGCGCGGCTGCTGCTGGCACCTGCCGAGTTGCCGATTGGTATTGTCACGGCCTTCATCGGTGCACCGTTCTTTCTGGTCCTGCTGATACGAGGGCGCAGCTGATGTTGCAAGTCGAAGGCCTGCACCTGTGGCGCGGAAGCAATGAGGTGCTGCACGGTATCAATCTGCAGCTGAGCCCGGGGCAGGTGGTGGGCGTGCTAGGCCCCAACGGTGCCGGCAAGAGCAGCCTGCTGGGTGTGCTGAGTGGCGAGCTGGTGCCCGACCGGGGGCGGGTGACGTTGCAGGGCCGGCCCCTCACCGATTGGCCTGGGCAGGAGCGGGCCAGGCGCCTGGCCGTGTTGCCACAGGTGTCCAGCCTGGGCTTCTCGTTCCGGGTCGAGGAAGTGGTGGGCATGGGGCGCATGCCCCATGGCACCGGGCAGCGGCGCGATGCGGAAATAGTCGAAGCGGCGTTGCAGGCGGCGGATGCCTGGCACCTGGTGGAGCGCAGTTACCTGGCGTTGTCCGGTGGCGAGCGGCAGCGGGTGCACCTGGCCCGTGTGCTGGCGCAGCTATGGCCAGGCGAGGAGGGGACCACGCTGCTGCTCGACGAGCCGACCTCGATGCTCGACCCACTGCACCAGCACACCACCCTGGAGTCCGTGCGCCGCTTCGCCGACCGCGGCGCCGCGGTGCTGGTAATCCTGCATGACCTGAACCTGGCTGCGCGCTACTGTGACCGTATCCTGTTGCTGGAACAGGGGCGCAGTCATGCCTTTGCCTCGCCTGAAGAGGTACTGACGCCAGCGGCGTTGAGGGCTGTCTACGGTATCGATGTGCTGGTGCAGGCGCACCCGGAGCGTGGGCATCCGTTGATCATCGCCCGCTAGGAGGCATTGCCGATGCGTCATCCGCTGCTGTCCGGTTTCTCGCTTTGCCTGATGTTGGCACTGGGTGGCTGCCAGGCCAGCCTGCCGCCGTTGCCCGCTTGGCAGAGCAGTGAGGGGCTTACGCATGCCGAGTTGGGGCACATCATCGACCTTGCCAGCGGCCAGGCGATCAGCCCTGAGCAACTGGTGCAGCGCCTGGCGGGCGCCCCCCGTGTGCTGGTGGGTGAAAAACACGACAACCCGGACCACCACGCGCTGCAACTTTGGCTGCTGCGCGCGTTGCAGGGGCAGCGCGTGCAAGGCAGCCTCTTGCTGGAAATGCTGCAGCCCGAACAGCAACCGCTGGTCGACAAGGTTCAGGGGCAACCCGTGCCGGCAGACTTGCCCAAAGCGCTGGCCTGGCAGGACGGTTGGGATTGGCAACTGTACGGGCCGATAGTGCATGAGGCCTTGCAGCAGAGAGTGCCACTGCTGGCGGCCAACCTGTCGCCTGGCGAGATGCGCCAAGCCTATCGACAACCCGCCTCGCTGACCGGCGAAAGGTCCAATGCGCCAGCGGTGAAGGCTGCCTTGCTGGAGCAGGTACGCGCCGGGCATTGCGGGATGCTGCCGGAAAACCAGTTGCCAGCGATGCTGGCCGTGCAGCAGCAGCGCGACCGGCGCATGGCCGAGCGTTTGCTGTCGGCGCCGCAGCCGGCGCTGCTGTTTGCCGGTGCCTATCACGTGCGCAAGGACTTGGGCATACCCTTGCACCTGGCTGATCTGGGGGCGTCGGGGGAGAGCAAGGTATTGCTGCTGGCCGAGGTGGGCGAGCAGGTTGAGCCAGGCGAGGCTGATTACGTGTGGTACACGGCGGCGACGCCGGAGCAGGACTACTGCGCGCAGTTTCGCCAGTAGTGTGCAAGGTGGTAAGGCCAAGCCAGGAGGCACAAAACCACAGGCAAAAAAAGACCCGGCAAAGAGCCGGGTCAATAACCGTGATTAGCCTGATGAGGAGATAATCTGAGAGTCCGAACCAGGGGCTCTTAGGTTATCCAACCAGTCTCGCGACCAGTTGTGATAATCATAACGATTCTCATTTCGTAGTCAATCCCCTTCCACGATTATTTTGGATTTTTTTGCGTAGGGTTTTTCGCGTCCAGTTGTTGATTGAGCGCTTCTTTGCGTTCAAGTGGCAGATCGTTCCAGTGCATGTCCAGCAGGGCGCCTTCAATGGCGTACAACAGCACCTTGGAAGCGCGGAACCCTCGTGTCTTTACGGCCTGGTATGCACCCACCGCACCCAGGCGACGCAGGTCCGATGCACTGTGGATGCCGGCTGCATGCAGCCACTGCGCAGAGGTCTTGCCAAGGTTCTTCAGGTGCTGCAATTCATCGTTCATCGAGCCTCCTTGCGATGGCTGAACGTGGATTGGAGGATAAATCGCGAGCAGGTCAGAGAGGAGTGTAGCGGGGGTTAAGAAATGCGCGGCCTTTTGCCATCGGGGCGATGGAGCTGCCTTTGAGAAGTAGCCTGTTCTGGCCCTATCGCCGGCAAGCCAGCTCCCACAGGTACACCGCTGGCCTTGAGGGCGATGGTGTACCTGTGGGAGCTGGCTTGCCGGCGATAGGGCCAGAACAGGAAAGCGGCGAACTTACAGGCCAGGCAAACGCTGGCGAATCTGCTCGATCACCTGGTCCATGCTGCCAGCATCCTGGGTATCGACCCGGGTGCTCTGCACCAGCTCCTGCGCATCCAGGGCTTCACGGCTGGCCTGCTGGGCCTTGACCACGTCGAGGGTGGCATCCGAAGGGTCGGTGTTTTCGGCCTGACGTTGCTCCAGCCAGCTGGCGATAACTGCCTCGGGTGCGTGGCAGTCGAGGATCAGGAACGGTACACCGGTCTGGCTGGCAACGTCTGCCGCAGCTTGCCGCTGTTCATGCTTGAGGTAGGTGGCATCCAGCACCACCGGGAAGCCGGCGCGCAAAACGGTTGCTGCAACTTCGTGCAGACGTTGGTATGTGGCAGCACTGGCATCCTGGTCATAAATGCCGGAGGTGAGCTGACCGGCGCTCTCTTGCGGCTGTTCGCCGAACAGGCGCTTGCGCTCGACATCGGAGCGCACACGAATGGCGCCCAGGGCCTCGACCAGCCGCATTGCCACGTGGCTCTTGCCCACTGCCGAGACGCCATGGGTAACGGCCAGCAGCCGCGAAGGGATGGCGCTGTAGCTTTCGGCCAGGTTGGCGTAGTTGCGGTAGGTGCGCAGGGTGGTGGCCCGCTGCACGCCGTCGGCATTGGCCGGCATGCTGAACAGCGCGACTTTGGCCCGTACCAGGGCGCGATAGGCTTTGTAGAAGTTGAGTACTTCCAGGCCTTCATAATCGCCGGTCAGCTCCAGGTACTGGCTGATGAAGCGTCGTGCCAGGCACTTGAGGCCGCGATCTTCCAGGTCCATGGCGAGGAAGCCGGTGTCCGCCCAGACATCGGTCATGCGGAACGGTTCGTTGAACTCGATGCAGTCGAAGATCACCACCTGGCCGTCGATCAGGGTGGCGTTGCCCAGATGGATGTCGCCGTGACACTCGCGGGTGAAGCCATTGGCCTTGCGCGAGGCGAACAGGCCTTGCAGCCGCTCGAAACTGCTGCGGGCCCAAGCCTGCAGGTTGTCCAGTTGCAGCAGGTCGGCCTTGTCGCTGAGGAATGGGCGGATCTGCTCGAAGTTCTGCTCGACCGGCGCCATGACGCTTTCAGGCGAGCCGTAGGGCTGCTCGGCGGATACCTTGGGCGTTTGCAAGTGGAACTCGGCGATTTGCCGGGCCATCTGGTCGATGTGCGCGGCACTCAGTTCGCCATTGGCCTGCAGGGTGCTGAGCATCTGCCCCTGCGGGAACTGTCGCATCTTCAGTGCGTATTCGATGGCTTCGCCGTCGCCACCGATCTGCGGTGCGTCGACGCTACCGGTCAGCGGCAGCACCTCCAGGTACAGGCCGTCGGTCAGGCGCTGGTTCAGGCGCAACTCTTCGTTACAGAAGTGTTGGCGCTGGCCTAGGTCGGTGAAGTCGAGGAAGCCGAAGTTCATCGGTTTCTTGATCTTGTAGGCGTACTCGCCGGTGAGCAGCACCCAGGAGATATGCGTCTCGATGAGCTGGAACCCATCCACGGGGTGAGGGTACAGGGCTGGGTTCTGCAACGCAGTGATAAGTGCTTGGCTCACGGGAAATCCTTCCGGGGGCAGGGAATTCGAATGCGCCATTATGGTCAATGGTGCCGTCCCTGCCTACCGCTGGGCCGTCTGCCCAGCCTTTATAAAGTGCGTATAATCCGCCGCCATGACCCGAACCCGAAATCCCCGTACCCCTCAGAAACGCCCGACCGGCCGCTCTCGCGCCTGGCTGGGCTGGGCTTTGAAGCTCAGCCTGGTAGGCCTGGTGATCGTTGCCGGCTTCGCGGTTTACCTCGATGCCGTTGTCCAGGAGAAGTTCTCCGGCAAGCGCTGGACCATCCCGGCCAAGGTGTATGCCCGGCCGCTGGAACTGTTCACTGGTCAGAAACTGAGCAAGAACGACTTCCTTACCGAACTCGACGCGCTCGGCTACCGGCGCGAAAGTGCGGCCAACGGCCCGGGTGCGGCGGCCGTCAACGGCAATACCGTCGACCTCAATACCCGTGGTTTCCAGTTCTACGAGGGCATGGAGCCAGCACAGTTCGTACGCGTGCGTTTCTCAGGCGATTATGTGGCGGGCCTGTCGGCTGCCAACGGCAAGGCGCTCGACGTGGTGCGGCTTGAACCCCTGATGATCGGCGGTATCTACCCGAAAAACCTCGAAGACCGCATCCTGATCAAGATCGACCAGGTACCCAAGTACTTGCTCGAAACCCTCGTGGCGACTGAAGACCGCGACTTCTATAGCCACTATGGCGTGTCGCCCAAGTCCATCGCCCGGGCCATGTGGGTCAACACCTCGTCCGGCTCGATGCGCCAGGGCGGCAGTACCCTGACCCAGCAGCTGGTGAAGAATTTCTACCTCAGCAGCGAACGCAGCCTCAGCCGCAAGCTGACCGAAGCGATGATGGCCATGCTGCTTGAGTTGCACTACGACAAGCGCGAGATTCTCGAGGCCTACCTCAACGAGGTGTTTGTCGGTCAGGATGGCCAGCGTGCCGTTCACGGCTTCGGCCTGGCCAGCCAGTTCTTCTTCAGCCAGCCGCTTTCGGAGCTGAAGCTGCATCAGATCGCCTTGCTGGTTGGCATGGTCAAGGGGCCGTCCTATTACAACCCGCGGCGCTACCCTGACCGCGCTCTGGCCCGCCGCAACCTTGTGCTCGACCTGGTAGCCGAACAGGGCGTGGCCAGCCAGGCGGAAGTCGATGCCGCGAAGAAGATGCCGTTGGGCGTGACCAAGCGCGGCAGCCTGGCCGACAGCTCGTTCCCGGCCTTCCTCGACCTGGTCAAGCGTCAGCTGCGCCAGGACTACCGCGACGAAGACTTGACCGAAGAAGGCCTGCGTATTTTCACCAGCTTCGATCCGATTCTGCAGATGAAGGCCGAAACCTCGATGAGCGAGACCTTCAAGCGCCTTTCGGGGCGCAAAGGTGCTGACGAGGTGGAATCGGCCATGGTCGTGACCAACCCGGAAACCGGTGAGGTACAGGCGCTGATCGGTAGCCGCCAGGCAGGCTTCGCCGGTTTCAACCGGGCCATCGATGCTGTGCGGCCGATCGGCTCGCTGGTCAAGCCGTCGGTGTACCTGACTGCGCTGGAGCAGCCGAGCAAGTACACGCTGACCAGCTGGGTGCAGGACGAGCCATTTTCGGTCAAGGGTGCCGATGGCCAGGTATGGCGCCCACAAAACTACGACCGTCGACCGCATGGCACCATCTACCTGTATCAGGGCCTTGCCAACTCTTACAACTTGTCGACCGCCAAGCTCGGGCTGGAAGTGGGCGTGCCCAATGTGATCAAGACCATTGGCCGGCTGGGGGTAAATGTCGACTGGCCAGCCTTCCCGGCCATGTTGCTGGGGGCCGGTGGCATGTCGCCAATGCAGGTTGCGACCATGTACCAGACCATCGCCAACGGCGGTTTCAATACCCCGATGCGCGGTATCCGCAGTGTGCTGACTGCCGAGGGCGAGCCACTCAAGCGCTACCCGTTCCAGATCCAGCAAACCTTCGACCCGGGGGCCATCTACCTGGTGCAAAACGCCATGCAGCGGGTCATGCGCGAAGGTACCGGGCGCTCGGTGTACAACACCTTGCCGCGCTCGCTGACCCTGGCGGGCAAGACCGGTACCAGTAACGACTCGCGCGACAGCTGGTTCTCCGGCTTCAGCCACGACCTGCTGGCCGTGGTGTGGATGGGCCGTGACGATAACGGCAAAACCCCCTTTACCGGTGCCACCGGTGCCCTGCAGGTGTGGACCAGCTTCATGAAGAAGGCCGACCCGCTACCGCTGGACATGCCGCAGCCGGACAACGTGGTGCAGGCCTGGATCGACCCGTACACTGGCCATGGGTCTGATGGCAGCTGTCCGGGAGCGGTGCAGATGCCGTATATTCGCGGGAGTGAACCGCCCGCCGGCGCGACCTGTGGCGGCGAGCAGAATCCTGCAGAATCAGTCATGGACTGGGTCAAAGGCTGGATGAATTAAGCACAGGCTGCATTGATGAGGTGTGACGTGAACAAGTGGCTGTTTCCTGCCGTGACGGCGTTGGCTGTGCTCCAGGGGTGCTCTAGCGTTCCGCGCGGTAATATTCCGGTGGTCGATTCGAGCACTCGCGTGTCAAACAGCGAGCGCGTGACGGCCAACCGCTCGGCGGGTGGCTATAACACGGGCACCGCGCAAGCGCAGACGCTGCCCGAAGACTCGGGCGTGACCGTGATGATCCCGCAGGGCGCTGGCGCTTCTGGCATCCAGACGTTCCCGGCTGCCAATGGCGCGGCGCCGATCAGCACCTCGCCAATCACGCCGGGCCCGATTACTTCTGGCCCGGTCAGTTCGGCGCCGATGACCACCAACCCCAACCCGATCGCCGACGAGCCGTTCGACATCGCGGC
Organism: Pseudomonas sp. YNh; assembly: GCF_037993085.1. Classification (NCBI taxonomy): domain Bacteria; kingdom Pseudomonadati; phylum Pseudomonadota; class Gammaproteobacteria; order Pseudomonadales; family Pseudomonadaceae; genus Pseudomonas; species Pseudomonas sp. YNh. Next base: position 12,809 of record NZ_JBBMRJ010000049.1, read on the forward strand.
GATGAACAGCACCCCGGCAAGCTCCAGCGCGCCAACCGGCATTCCGCGCAGCACCGCTGCCGGTGGTCTGTCGGCTGACGAGCAACTGGACGGCCCGGTGCTGGCACTGCTTACCACCGCGCAAACCCAGCAGGGCAGTGGTGACTTCAACGGAGCGGCTTCGAGCCTGGAGCGTGCCCAGCGCATTGCCCCGCGTGAGCCGCAGGTGCTGTATCGCCTGGCTCAGGTACGCCTGTCGCAAGGTGATGCAGCGCAGGCCGAGCAGTTGGCGCGTCGCGCCCTGACTTACGCCAACGGCCGCCCAAGCCTGCAGGCCGAGCTGTGGAACACCATCGCCCAGGCCCGTGAAAAGCAAGGTGACAGCGCTGGCGCGGCACTGGCCCGGCAGAAGGCGCGGGTCAATTCGTGATGATCGAGCAACGTATTCTGGACATTGCCGACCACCTGTTGCTGATCGAGCGTGAACTGGTGGTGCAAGGGTGGTGGGATGACGAGCCACCCAGCGACGAGGCTCTGGCCAGTACCGTCCCGTTTGCGGTCGATACCCTCAGTTTCGAGCAGTGGCTGCAATGGATCTTCCTGCCGCGGATGAAGATCATCATCGAGCTCGGTCAGCCGTTGCCCAACGCCTCCAGCATCCTGGTCATGGCCGAGACCGTGTTTACCGACCGGCCGGAGCAAAGTCGTGAGCTGCGCCGCCTGTTGGCAGCATTTGACCAATTGATCGCTCCTTCCGCCTGATTTCTTTAGTTTTTCCTTCAAGGGCCGCAGATTGTGGCCCTTTTTTATGGAAATCTTATTTATTCTGCTGCTGAAGCGATTTTTAGTGGTGGCAGGAATTCATCTTGGGGAAAAATTGGCAATAATTTTTCTTGACATGTTGGCGCCGAATCACAAGAATCCAACTTCCGCTGTAGAGGGACTGCCAGAAGCAGACCCGCTAAGCAGATCATGAGGTGCACACCCGCGCCGACCTGTTACACCCCGCAACGCGTTACCTCGCGCTGGGTGGGAAAGCCCCGCAACACTCTGGGGTGATCCCAATACTTGCTCAGTCAGTGCTGACGTTTTCGCTCATGCTCTGCTTGGCAGTAAACCTATTAAGACCCGTCCACTAGGGACGGTATTCTGGCGTTTTAGAGGTGAACAACGTGGAGCTTTTATCTGGCGCTGAGATGGTCGTCCGCTTTTTGCGTGACGAAGGCGTTAAGCACATCTACGGGTACCCTGGTGGTGCTCTCCTGCATGTTTACGACGCACTGTTCAAAGAACCGGAAGTGGAACACATCCTGGTTCGTCACGAGCAGGCGGCAACCCATATGGCGGACGGCTACGCCCGCGCCACCGGCAAGGCCGGTGTGGTGCTGGTAACCTCCGGCCCGGGCGCGACCAATGCCATCACCGGCATTGCCACCGCCTATATGGATTCGATTCCGATGGTCATCCTGTCCGGCCAGGTGCCTAGCACCATGGTGGGTACCGATGCCTTCCAGGAAACAGACATGATTGGTATCTCGCGGCCGATCGTGAAGCACAGCTTCATGATCAAGAACCCGACCGAGATCCCGGAAGTCCTGAAAAAAGCGTTCTACCTGGCGCAATCCGGTCGCCCAGGTCCGGTCGTGGTCGACATTCCAAAAGATATGACCAACCCGGCCGAAAAGTTCGAATACGTCTACCCGAAAAAGGTCAAGCTGCGCTCCTACAGCCCGGCGGTCCGTGGCCATTCCGGCCAGATCCGCAAGGCCGCCGAGATGCTCCTGGCTGCCAAGCGCCCGATCGTCTACTCCGGTGGTGGCGTGATTCTCGGCGGTGGCTCCGAAGCCCTGACCGAAATCGCCAAGTCGCTGAACTTGCCGGTTACCAATACCCTGATGGGCCTGGGTGGCTTCCCGGGTACGGACCGCCAGTTCCTTGGCATGCTCGGCATGCACGGCAGCTACACCGCCAACATGGCCATGCACAACGCCGACGTGATCCTCGCTGTGGGCGCACGCTTCGACGACCGTGTGGTCAACGGCCCGGCCAAGTTCTGCCCGAACGCCAAGATCATCCACATCGACATCGACCCGGCGTCGATTTCCAAGATGATCAAGGCCGATGTGCCGATTGTCGGCCCGGTCGACAGCGTGCTCAGCGAAATGCTCGGTATCCTCAAGGAAATCGGCGAGCAGCCTGACAAGGCGTCGCTGGATGCCTGGTGGAAGCAGATCGACGAATGGCGTGGCGATGGCGAGATGTTCCCTTACGACAAGGGCGACGGCACTGTCATCAAGCCGCAGAAAGTCATCGAAACCCTGTGCGAAGTGACCCATGGCGATGCCTTCGTCACCTCCGACGTGGGCCAGCACCAGATGTTCGCGGCGCAGTACTACCGCTTCAACAAGCCGAACCGCTGGATCAACTCCGGTGGCCTGGGCACCATGGGCTTCGGCTTCCCGGCGGCGATGGGCGTCAAGCTCAACTTCCCGGATCAGGACGTTGCCTGCGTGACTGGCGAAGGCAGCATCCAGATGAACATCCAGGAGCTGTCCACCTGCATGCAGTACGGCCTGCCGGTGAAAATCGTCAACTTGAACAACGGTGTGCTGGGCATGGTTCGCCAGTGGCAGGACATGGCCTACAACGGTCGTCACTCGCACTCGTACGTCGAGTCGCTGCCTGATTTCATCAAGTTGGCCGAGGCCTATGGCCATGTGGGTATCCGCATCACCAGCCTGAAGGACCTCAAGCCGAAGCTGGAAGAAGCGTTTGCGATGAAGGACCGTCTGGTGTTCATCGACATCGCGGTTGACCGCAGCGAGCACGTCTATCCGATGCAGATCAAGGATGGCTCGATGCGTGACATGTGGCTGAGCAAGACGGAGCGTACCTGATATGCGGCACATCATTTCCCTGCTGCTGGAAAACGAACCAGGTGCGTTGTCCCGTGTGGTCGGCCTGTTCTCCCAGCGCAACTACAACATTGAAAGCCTGACCGTGGCGCCGACCGAAGACCCGACCCTGTCGCGTCTGACGCTGACCACCGTTGGCCATGACGAAGTGATCGAACAGATCACCAAGAACCTGAACAAGCTGGTCGAAGTGGTCAAGCTTGTCGACCTGTCGGAAAGTGCTCACATCGAGCGTGAACTGATGCTGGTCAAGGTCAAGGCCACCGGTGCCCAGCGCGCCGAGATCAAGCGCACCACGGATATCTTCCGTGGCCAGATCGTCGACGTGACCGCCAGCGTGTACACCGTGCAGCTGAGCGGCACCAGCGACAAACTGGACAGCTTCATCCAGGCGATCGGCACTGCATCGATTCTCGAAACCGTGCGCAGCGGCGTTACCGGCATTGCCCGTGGCGACAAAGTGCTCAGCATCTAAATTCAAAAATTAGCGATGGCTCCGCAGGGGCCGAGATATAACCAGGGGTATTTCATGAAAGTTTTCTACGATAAAGACTGCGACCTTTCCATCATCCAGGGCAAGAAAGTCGCCATCATCGGTTACGGCTCCCAGGGCCACGCTCAAGCGTGCAACCTGAAGGACTCCGGTGTAGACGTTACCGTCGGTCTGCGTAAAGGTTCGGCTACCGTTGCCAAGGCTGAAGCCCACGGCCTGAAAGTTGCCGACGTTGCTACCGCTGTCGCTGCGGCTGACCTGGTCATGATCCTGACCCCGGACGAGTTCCAGGGCGCTCTGTACAAGAACGAGATCGAGCCGAACATCAAGAAGGGCGCTACCCTGGCCTTCTCCCACGGCTTCTCGATCCACTACAACCAGGTTGTTCCGCGTGCCGACCTCGACGTGATCATGATCGCGCCGAAAGCCCCGGGCCACACCGTTCGCTCCGAGTTCGTCAAAGGCGGCGGCATCCCTGACCTGATCGCTATCTACCAGGATGCTTCGGGCAATGCCAAGAACGTTGCCCTGTCCTACGCTTCGGGCGTTGGTGGCGGCCGTACCGGCATCATCGAAACCACCTTCAAGGACGAAACCGAAACCGACCTGTTCGGTGAGCAGGCTGTTCTGTGCGGCGGTACCGTTGAACTGGTCAAGGCCGGTTTCGAAACCTTGGTCGAAGCTGGCTACGCGCCGGAAATGGCCTACTTCGAGTGCCTGCACGAACTGAAGCTGATCGTTGACCTCATGTACGAAGGCGGCATCGCCAACATGAACTACTCGATCTCCAACAACGCCGAATACGGTGAGTACGTCACCGGCCCGGAAGTCATCAACGAAGAATCCCGCAAGGCCATGCGCAACGCCCTGAAGCGCATCCAGGACGGCGAGTACGCGAAGATGTTCATCTCCGAAGGTGCTACCAACTACCCATCGATGACCGCCAAGCGCCGCAACAACGCCGCTCACGGCATCGAAATCATCGGCGAGCAACTTCGCTCGATGATGCCGTGGATCTCGGCTAACAAAATCGTCGACAAGACCAAGAACTAAGTCTTATCGAAAGATGAAAAACGCGGCTTCGGCCGCGTTTTTTCGTTCTGGCAGCCCGCTTCTGGTATAAAGCAGACCAGTGGCCTGCTGTCAGAACCTGTTTCGCGGGCCCGTGTCGAACATTTTCCATCCTGTTGCAAGGTACCCTTTATGAGCGAACGTCCCGAAGAGCCGAACAAGCCCTCCGACGCCGAAAGCCTGCTACCTATCGATGAGCACATTGAAGAAGGGCACGACGCCGAAGGCCGCAAGGTGCGCCACCGCGGCATCTACCTACTGCCCAACCTGTTCACCACCGCCAACCTGTTTGCCGGCTTCTATTCCATCATCAGCTCGATGAGCGCACAGAGCGCCCTGAGTGCCGGTGACCCGCGCGAGGCGAGCAAGTACTTCGCCTTCGCCGCCATCGCCATCTTCGTGGCCATGGTGCTCGACGGCCTGGACGGCCGCGTTGCGCGCATGACCAATACCCAGAGCGCCTTCGGTGCCGAGTATGACTCGCTGTCGGACATGGTCGCCTTCGGTGTGGCCCCTGCGTTGCTGGCCTTTGGCTGGGCGCTGGGTGACATGGGCAAGGTCGGCTGGATGGTCGCCTTCATCTATGTGGCCGGTGCCGCGCTGCGCCTGGCGCGCTTCAACACCCAGGTCGGTACCGCCGACAAGCGCTACTTCATCGGCCTGGCCAGCCCGGCTGCCGCAGGTGTGGTAGCGGGTACCGTGTGGGCGTTCAGCGATTACGGTATCCAGGGCTCCAAGCTGTCGTTCCTGGTGGCGCTGCTGGTGGCAGCTGCCGGCATGCTGATGGTCAGCAATATCAAGTACAACAGCTTCAAGGAGCTGGACCTCAAGGGGCGCGTACCATTCGTGGCCATCCTTGCCGTGGTGCTGGTGTTTGCCGTCGTGTTCAGCGACCCGCCGCGCATCCTGCTGCTGATCTTCCTCGCCTATGCGGCGTCGGGGCCGATGCAGTTCCTGTTGAAGGCGCGCCGGCGCAAAGCGTGAAAATTGCTTAACGCTGGAATAACCCTCCGGCTCCATAGTCTTACTGGTACATCCGTTATCCAGTGCTATGGAGCCGCCCATGCTCATCAAGCTTCCCAGGTCTTCCGAGTGCAAGGCGTCGGAGATCACGCCCGAAGGCATCTACCTTTCCCGTCGCACCCTGCTGGGTGGCTCATTGGCCGGCCTGGCGCTGGGCGCATTGCCGGGCAGGGCGGGCGCTGCTGAAGTTTCCCGTTATACCGATGTGCAGGCGGTTGCCGCGCCGGCCTGGTTCACTGACAAGCTCGCTGCCACGCGCTGGCAGGCGGTGACGGTTAAGGGCGAGGCAATCACGCCGTTCAAAGATGCTACCCATTACAACAACTTCTATGAATTCGGGCCTGACAAGGGCGACCCGGCCGCCAATGGCGACAGCCTGAAGACCGAACCGTGGTCGATCGTGGTGGATGGTGAGGTGGGCAAGCCCGGGCGCTATGCGCTGGAAGACTTCGTCAAACCTTATCAGCTCGAAGAGCGGATCTATCGGCTGCGTTGTGTAGAGGCGTGGTCGATGGTCATCCCGTGGCTGGGGTTCCCGCTGGCGCAGGTACTCCAGCAGGTCGAGCCGACTTCCAGGGCGCGCTATGTGCGCTTCGAGACGTTGAAAGATCCACAGCATATGCCTGGGCAGCGTTCAGGGTTCGCCTTGATCGACTGGCCTTATAGAGAAGGGTTGCGCCTGGACGAGGCGATGCATCCGCTGGCGATCCTGGCGGTCGGCATGTATGGCCGCGAACTGCCCAATCAGAATGGCGCGCCGTTGCGCCTGGTGGTGCCGTGGAAATATGGCTTCAAGAGCATCAAGTCGATCGTGCGCATCAGCCTGGTGGCTGAGCAGCCCGGCACGACCTGGGAAGGGCTGGCGCCGGATGAATATGGTTTCTATGCCAACGTTAACCCGGAGGTCGATCACCCGCGCTGGACCCAGGCGCGCGAACGCCGGTTGCCCAGCGGGTTGTTCAGCCCCAATGTGCGAGAGACGCAGATGTTCAATGGTTACGCTGATGAAGTGGCGTCGCTGTATACAGGGCTTGATCTGCGGAAGAACTATTGATGCGTTACCCCTGGTTTCGCCTGGCGATCTTCATCGTGGGATGCGTGTTTCCGGCGTGGTGGCTATATGAGGCGGCGATGAACCTGCTGGGGCCTGACCCTGGGAAGATCATGATGGATCGCCTTGGGCTTGGGGCGTTTACCTTCCTGCTGGTGACCTTGAGCATGACCCCACTGCAGAAGCTGACGGGCTGGTCGGGCTGGATTGTGGTGCGCCGGCAGCTGGGGTTATGGGTGTTTGCTTATATAGTGCTGCACATCCTTTGTTACCTGTTCTTTATTCTTGGGCTGGATTGGGGGCAGTTGGCGGTGGAGCTGCGCAAGCGGCCCTACATTATTGTCGGTGCGCTGGGGTTCCTGTGCTTGCTGGCGTTGGCGGTTACCTCGAATCGTTATAGCCAACGGCGGCTGGGGGCGCGATGGAAGAAGCTGCACAGGTTGGTGTATCTGGTTCTTGGGCTGGGGCTGCTGCACTTTTTGTGGATTGTGCGCTCGGACCTGCGGGAGTGGGCTGTGTATGCGTTTATTGGTGCTGTGCTGATGGTGCTGCGGGTTCCTGCTGTTGGGCGGGGGCTTTCGAGGGTTGGCAGGAAGCAGGGTAGGGCGGTTTGAGAGTGAGGTGGGGCTGCCAGGGGCCAGTCTTGAGATAGTAGTGGCTGTGAAAGGTGCTTGCCTTTGATCTTGTGGCGGACACCTGGTGGCCCTTGATACGGCCTTCGCCAGGAATATTCCAAATAACTGCAATTAAAGGTTGACGCCCTTCCGAATCCCCTTATAATGCGCCCCACTTCCAGCGACATCGGAA
>NZ_JBBMRJ010000050.1:0-19811 GCF_037993085.1 Pseudomonas sp. YNh
GACCGCGCTGGTCAACGAGAACAACGCCACGTACAGCTTTGCCTACGACGTGTCGGACCGGCTGAGCGAAGAAGTACGGGTGGATAACCTGACCCGGCGCTTCAGCTACAACGTCGGTGGCCATCTCACGCGACTGGATGAGATTGGTTATGGCGAGAATGCCGAACGGCCAGAGCGTCATACGCTGTTCGAGCGTGATGCCATTGGCCGTTTGGTTGCCAAGATCAACCGTGATGCGAGCCAGACATTCGCCTACGACGACGGCGACCGGCTGCTGAGCATCGCGCGGCAACCGACCGGCATCGGCAAGCAGCTCGGGGTGACCGAGGAAAAACTGGAGTACACCTATGATCTGTTGGGCCGGCTGACCAAAGAGATCACACCCGCTGGCACCTTGGGCTATGAGTACGACCCACTCAGCAACCTGACCACGCTGACCCTGCCGGATGGGCGCAAGTTGGATCTGCCGCGCCATGGCGAGAGCCAATATTTTTTTATACTGCATATTGTGGGTCGCATCTAAAACGCGCACGACCAGTTGTACCTGGTCTGCCCCGAGAGTGGCCATTACATCCTGCTAACCCTCAATACGTTGGCCTGGATTGATCTATTAGGCTTGTGCAAAAGCGCGGGACTTGATGGAGATCGTCATCCAACAGCTGAATACATAGGGAAGTCTCGATCGTCCGTGGGTAATGTTTCCGGCCATCAAGTCTGAGAGTTTTTTGTGGCATGTTGATGGGGTTAGTGTGAATGGCCGATCACCACTAACAGGAAATTGAAGCCATGCAAACCTACCAACAAGCCCCAGTACACACAGGCAATGATGCCCTGCTGCGGGCATACACGCCCTATGGTTATCACGTGGTTCGGGGCAGGCCTTTGTTGGCCTTTGCCGGCGAGGCTGTTGCGCAAGCGTCGCACTGTTATCTGCTGGGTAATGGCAAACGTGGCTACCACACCGTGCAAATGCGCTTTCTCAGCCCCGATGCATTCAGCCCGTTTGGTCGGGGAGGCCTCAATGCATACGCCTATTGCACGGGTGACCCCATCAACCATGTCGACCGCGATGGCCATTCGCCCACACGTGCAGTTGGGCAGGCCACCGGACTCGTATGGGGAACGGTGGGGATGCTCTCGTCGCTGAACAAGGCATCCAAAGCAATAGTCAAACGTTCGATTGCCAAGGCTGAAGGACGGCCAGTACCGAAGGAGTTTGATGACGCGAGCCGAACCAACAATGCGATGATATTTATTGGTGGGTTGGCCGGTACCGTGATCAAGGCACCCGGGGCAGCGCTCGCTCTTTCAGCGCCCTTTGAGTCAATAGGGGCGGAACTGGTGGCTGGGGCCGGGATAGGGGCTGCGTCTTTTGCGGGTGTGGGTAAAATCAGGCAACTGTTGACCGATATGAGGTCGACCTATCATCAAGCCAGGTTGAATAGACTGCCCTTCGGTAGGTTGGCCATTGAGTCCATCAAGGAAGCTACGGGGTGGAACCGAATACGCGGCCAGGAGTCGGCCATCCTCGAGCCGTTGCCAGAAAAAGTATCATTGGTTCGCCTGCCTGCCGGCAGGGGATGAACAGTCTGGCAAACGGTGCCAGGTCGCCTCGATGCTTTCGGTTCCACGGTGTGAAACCAGATTCGATTGTGCTTCATCTCTCCTCGCGCTTATCTGTCAGCCAAGCACGACCTGCCTTACCCGTCGTGACCTCAAGGCGAACAACAAGAACGGGAAACCACCCGCGCGAGGAGACTCTACATGTCCCGACATCAGCACATCCTGGCCTGGCTGAACGATGTGGCCAGCGACCTGCACGCGATCCGTCACGATATCCACGCCCACCCGGAACTGGGTTTTGAAGAAAGCCGCACCTCGGCGCTGGTCGCCCGGCTGCTCGAGGCGTGGGGCTATGAAGTGCACACCGGCATCGGCAAGACCGGTGTGGTCGGTGTGCTGCGCAATGGCAGCAGCACACGCCGGCTGGGCTTGCGCGCCGACATGGACGCGCTGCCCATCCACGAAGCAACGGGCGCGGCGTACAGCAGCCAGCACCAAGGTTGCATGCACGCCTGCGGCCATGACGGGCACACCACCATGCTGCTGGGCGCTGCGCGCTACCTGGCGGCAACCCGGCAGTTCGACGGCACGCTGACGCTGATCTTCCAGCCGGCCGAGGAGGGCCAAGGCGGTGCCGAGGCGATGCTGGCCGACGGCCTGCTGGAACGCTTCCCCTGCGATGCGCTGTTCGGCATGCACAACATGCCCGGGCTGCCGGCCGGGCATCTTGGTTTTCGCGAGGGGCCGATGATGGCCTCGCAAGACCTGCTCACGGTGACCCTCGACGGGGTGGGCGGCCATGGCTCGATGCCGCACCTGAGCGTAGACCCGCTGGTGGCAGCGGCCAGTGTGGTGATGGCGCTGCAAACCGTGGTGGCGCGCAACATCGATGCGCAGGAGGCTGCGGTGGTCACCGTCGGCGCCCTGCAGGCCGGCGAAGCGGCCAACGTGATTCCGCAACAGGCGCTGTTACGCCTTAGCCTGCGTGCGTTGAACGCCGAGGTGCGGGCGCAGACCCTGGAGCGGGTGCGGGCAATTATCGTCAGCCAGGCCGAAAGCTTTGGTTGCCGTGCCAGCATCGAGCACCGCCCGGCCTACCCGGTGCTGGTCAACCATGCCGCAGAAAATGCCTTCGCCACGCAGGTGGGGGTGGAGTTGCTCGGTGCCGAGGCGGTGGATGGCAACACCCGCAAGCTGATGGGCAGCGAGGACTTCGCCTGGATGCTGCAGCGCTGCCCGGGCGCCTACCTGTTCATCGGCAATGGTGTATCGCGGCCGATGGTGCATAACCCGGCCTACGACTTCAACGACGACATCCTGCTGACCGGTGCCGCCTACTGGGGCGCGCTGGCAGAGCGCTGGCTCGCGCCCGCCTGACCTTTCCTTTTTGACGACTGCCGCTGGAACCCGGGCGCGACCGCGCCTGGGCGATCACCCAATCATTGTGTGGAGTGTTCCCTATGCAGACTTCGAGCACCGGCGTGTCGCGAACCCGGCAAGTGGTCGCCGCCGTTATCGGCAACGCCCTGGAGTGGTACGACTTTATTGTTTACGGCTTTCTGGCCAGCATCATCGCCCGGCAGTTTTTCCCGTCCGACGACGAGTACGCTTCGCTGCTGATGGCCCTGGCCACCTTTGGCGTCGGCTTTTTCATGCGCCCGGTGGGTGGCGTGTTGCTGGGCATGTACTCCGATCGCAAGGGCCGCAAGGCGGCGATGCAGATGATCATCCGCCTGATGACCGTGTCGATCGCCATGATCGCGTTTGCCCCCGACTACCTGGCCATCGGCATGGCCGCGCCGCTGCTGATCGTGGTGGCGCGCATGCTGCAGGGCTTTGCTACCGGTGGCGAGTACGCCAGCGCCACGGCGTTTCTGGTGGAGAGCGCGCCTGCACACCGCAAGGGCCTGTATGGCTCGTGGCAATTGGTAGGGCAGTGCCTGGCGGTGTTTTCCGGGGCGGCGATGGTGGCACTGGTTACCCACCTGTGCTCGCCTGAGGCGCTGGACAGCTGGGGCTGGCGCATCCCGTTCGTGCTGGGCCTGCTGATCGGCCCGGTCGGGTTGTGGATACGCAAGCATATGGAAGAGCCCGAGGAGTTCGTCGAGGCGCGCCGCCAGGCCAACGGCCAGTCGCCTAGCCTGTGGCAAGTACTGCGTGAGCATCGGCGCAGCCTGCTGGTGTCGATGGGGCTGGCCTGTGGCGCCACGGTGTCGTTCTACGTGGTGCTGGTGAACATGCCGACCTTCGCCCACAAGAGCCTCGGGCTGCCGCTGGACCAGGTGCTGCTGGTGCAGATGCTGGCCGTGGGGCTGATGACCGTGGTCATTCCTCTGGCAGGGGCGTTGTCTGATCGGGTGGGGCGGCGCCCGGTGCTGATGGCTTTCACCCTGGCCTTTTTCGTGATGGTGTACCCACTGTATGTGTGGGTGGCCGCTGCGCCTTCGCTGGAGCGCCTGCTGGTGATGCAACTACTGCTGTGCACGGCCATCGGCGGCTTCTTTGGCCCGGCCCCGACCGCCCTGGCCGAGCAGTTCCCGGTCGAGGTGCGCTCCACGGGTGTCTCGGTGGCCTATAACGTAGCGGTGATGGTGTTTGGCGGCTTTGCCCCGTTGATCGTCACCTGGCTTACCAAGGTGCTCGCTACCCCGGTGGCACCGTCGTTCTACGTGCTGTTCGCCTGCCTGCTGACGCTGATGGGTACCTATTGCCTGAAAGAAGCACCCCTGGCGGGCAAGCCTGCCACTTTCAACCTTGGAGTAAAACCGTGAAGCCGTTAGCCATCGACCCCATCGTTGCCCTCGATGCCCAAGCTTTGTCCCAGGCCATCCATGCCCGGCAGGTATCGTGCCGGGAAGTGATGCAGGCCTACCTGGCGCATATCGAACGCTGCAACCCGCAGGTCAACGCACTGGTGTCGCTGCGCCCGGCCGAGGCGGTGTTGGCCGAGGCCGATGAGCGTGACCGTGAGCTGACGCGAGGCCATTCCCGCGGCTGGATGCACGGCATGCCACAGGCGATCAAGGACCTGGCTGCCACTGCCGGGTTGCGCACCACCCTGGGCTCGCCGTTGTTCGCCGAACAGGTACCCGAGCATGACGCCATCAGCGTGGCGCGGGTGCGGGCGAGCGGGGCGCTGATCGTTGGCAAAAGCAACGTGCCGGAGTTCGGCCTCGGTTCGCAAACCTATAACACCCTGTTCGGTACCACCACCAATGCCTACGACCCGCATCGGGTGGCCGGCGGCAGCAGTGGCGGGGCGGCAGCGGCGCTGGCCATGCGCCTGCTGCCGGTGGCTGACGGCAGCGACATGATGGGCTCGCTGCGCAACCCGGCGGCGTTCAACAATGTGTTCGGCCTGCGCCCGTCGCAGGGCCGTGTGCCACATGGTCCTGCGCCCGAACTGTTCGTGCAGCAGCTGGCTACCGAAGGGCCGATGGGGCGCAGCGTGGTGGATGTGGCGCGGCTGTTGTCGACCCAGGCAGGCGTTGATGCACGAGTGCCGCTGTCGCTGAGCGAGGGCCGACGCGATTTCGCCGCAGGGCTGCACCGCGATTTTCGGGGTGTGCGGGTTGGCTGGCTGGGTGACTACAACGGCTACCTGCCGATGGATGACGGGGTGTTGGGCCTGTGTGAAGCAGCGTTGGCCGATTTCGCCGAACTGGGCTGCCGGGTCGAGGCTTGCCAACCGGCATTCGACCCGGCGCGTTTGTGGCAATGCTGGCTCACCCACCGCCACTTCCTGGTGCACGGCAACCTCGGCGCGGCCTATGCCGACCCAGCCAGGCGCGCCTTGCTCAAGCCCGAAGCACAGTGGGAGGTAGAGGGCGCCTTGCAACTGAGCGCGGCCTCGCTGTACCAGGCCTCACTGGACCGCAGCGACTGGTACCGCGCCTTGGCCAACCTGTTCGAACGTTACGACTACCTGTTGTTGCCGTCGGCCCAGGTGTTCCCTTTCGATGCAAAACTGGCGTGGCCAACGGCCGTCGGGGGCCGGGCGATGGACACCTACCATCGCTGGATGGAGGTGGTGATCGGGCCGACCCTGGCCGGCTTGCCGAGCATCAGCGTGCCGGTCGGCTTCAACAGCGACGGTTTGCCCATGGGCCTGCAAATCATAGGCCCGGCCCAGGCCGATCATGCGGTGTTGCAACTGGCATACGCCCATGAGCAGCTGACCCGGTGGGTTGAGCGGCGCCCGCCACCGTGCCTGCAGGCCTGATGAAAGCACTGGGCAGGCGCGGTTCTTGCTGGCTATGCTGACCATCCAGCTACAGGGAGGTCATACCCATGGGCATTACGGCAGACAGTGGCGGCGTGCGTTCGGTGGAGCGGGCGCTGGCCATTGTCGACCTGCTGGGCGAGCACCAGGCGCTGGGCCTGGAAGAACTGCATTACCTTACCGGCCTGCCCAAGGCCACGGCCTCGCGCATGCTGGCCACCTTGCAGGAGCAGGGCTGGGTCTACCGTGGCCTCAGCGACCGGCGCTATCGCCTGTGCGCGCGGCGGTTGTTCGGTGACCGGCAGATGCGCTTCAAGCGGCGGCTGGTGGAAAGTGCTGCACCGCTGCTGCTGGACCTGAGCGAGCGCACCGGGCTGGTGGTGGACCTGTCGTGTTTCGACGGCGAGCGGCTGGAGGTGATGGAAAGCGCCATCCCTCAGGTATTGCGCAAGCGGTACCCGCATACCTGCCAGATCGTCGGCCACCATGCCAGCCTGTTTCACTCGGCGATGGGGCGGGCCTGCCTGGGTGAGCTGACGGTCGATGAAGTGCAACGCCTGGCGGCCCATGAGCGGCTGCGCGATGACGCGGTGCTGCGCAACATCGAAGAAGACGCGCACAAGGGCTTTGGCCAGCGGACCGAAGGGTACTGGGAGTACCCGGTGCGTTTGCCATTCCTGATCCGCGCCATTGCGCTGCCGGTGCATGCCGAAGGGCGCCTGGCCGGGAGCATTGCCTTGCACTGGCCGCTCGATCAGGCGCCGGTTGAGCGAGTAATGAATTTGCACCTGAGCAGCCTGGCGACCACGGTAGGCGAGGTGCAGCGGGCCTTGGCGGTCTAGTGCTGACCTGCGCCGGCCTCTTCGCAGCGCAAGGCTGCTCCTATGTGAGCACGCGATACCTGTAGGAGCAGCCTTGTGCTGCGAAGAGGCCAGTGCAGGCCACAGCAAAAGCCGGCAGATGTTACTGGCCCTCGCGAAACCCGCTAGGGCTCACCCCCGCATGCTTGCGAAAGAACCGGCTGAAATACCCCACATCGGCAAACCCCAGCTCATGGGCGATCTCTTTCACACTCAGGCTCGAATGCCCAAGCATGCGCTTGGCCTCCAGCACCAGCCGGGCATTGATCACGTTCATGGGCGTCATGCCCAGGTGCTCCTGGCACAACCGCCCCAGGGTCGCCAGGGTCATGCCGAGCTCGGCGGCGTAGTCCGCCAGTGGCCAGTGCGCGCGGTAATACATGTCCACCAATTCACGGAAAGCGGTCAACTGCTGGCTGCGCCTTGACACTGGGCGCAGCCCACCGTGGGGCAGGTGCGGTTCATGGCGCAGCACCTGAATCAGCAGCGTCAGCAACAGCGCCATGCTGCTGGCCACATGCTCACGGGCGCGGTTGTGGTACTCCTCGCGCAAGGCCATGCACAGCGGCAGCAACGGGTCTTCGTCGGCTGCCCACGACGGCAGGGCGATCACCTGTGGTTTGCGCACCTGCGCCAGCAGGTTGGGTGCCAGCACTTGGGTAATGCTTTCCAGCGGGTGCTGGGCGGCGGTGATCACCTGGCCCTCGACCTGGCCGGCCCAATGGAAACCATGCACCACTTGCGCCGGTACATAGACCACACAGGGTGCCTGCACCTGGAGCCGGTCACTGTCGAACAGCACTTCACCGCCGCCGCTCTGCAGGTACAGCAGCTGCAGCAAGCCTTCATGACGGTGCGCGGCTATTTCCCAGTTGTGTGCGCCAGACCGCTGGGAGATCTGCTCCACATGCAGGGCTTCGTGCCACACCGGTTGTGCGGTTTCACCGTACAGGGCGTAGTTGGGGATCTTGTTCATGTTGTTGTGATTGTTCTGTTCGGTACCTGGCTACTGTGCCACAGCTGCCTGCAGGCTTCAGGCGGCAGGGCGAAAATTGTCGGGAATGTGGGGCTGGTTGCAGGTTTTGTCCATTCTGCCGGTGTGCCTGCCGGCCCTAGGCTGTGGCCCAGATGAAGCGACACTCTGGAGAGCACCATGCACAACAACAAGATCCCCTCTCAATGGCTGGGCCTGGACTCGGCCGTCTGTGTGGTAACCGGTGCCGCCGGTGGTATTGGCGCGGCGCTGGCCGGCGCCCTGGTCGGGCAGCACGCCCATGTGGTCCTGCTGGACCGTGACCTGGACAAATGCCGTGAACTGGCTGCCACCTTGGGTGAACACAGCGTCGGTGAGGTCAGCGCCCTGGGCTGCGACATCGCCGACCCGGCCAGCGTGGAGCAGGCCGCCGCCCAGGTTCAGGCGCTGCATGGGCGCTGCGATGTACTGGTCAACAATGCCAGCGTGCTGCGCCCCGGTGCGCTGGACGGGCTGGGCCTGGAGCAATGGAACCAGGTGCTGGCGGTCAACCTCACGGGCTACCTGTTGTGTGCCCAGGCCTTCGGCCGTTCGATGCTGGCCCGTGGCCAGGGCCGTATCGTGCACGTGGCCTCGATCGCCGCCCATTACCCGCAACCCAACAGCGGTGCCTACAGTGCGGCCAAGGCCGGGGTCAGCATGTTGTCGCGGCAGATTGCCGTGGAATGGGGGCCGCGCGGTGTACGCAGCAACGCAGTCTGCCCGGGGTTGATCCGCACACCCTTGTCCGCAGCGTTTTATGCCGACCCGCAGATCGAACGCCAGCGCTGCGCCATGACGGCCAACCAGCGCATTGGTGAGCCGCAGGATATCGCCGAAGCCGTGCTGTTCCTGGCCAGCCAGCGCGCCGACTACATCAACGGTGCAGAGCTGACCGTGGATGGCGGCCTCGAAAGCATGCCCATGGCGCTGATCCCGCGCCCAGGCTTTGAGGGGGCACGCGCATGACCACACGTAACTGCGATGTGCTGGTTGTCGGGGCGGGTGCTGGTGGCCTGGCGACCGCCATTACTGCAAAGAAGCATGGCCTTGACGTGATCGTCATCGAAAAAGACGACTGTTTTGGCGGTACCACGGCGTTTTCCGGCGGTGTGTTGTGGGTGCCCGGTAACAGGCACAGCGCCAACGACAGCCCTGAGGCGGCCATGACTTACCTGCGCAACGAAACCGATGCCTGCTTTGACGCGGCCGGGGTGGAGGCGTTCTTGCGCTACGGGCCGCAGATGGTGGACTTTTTCGAGACGGAAACCGCCGTGAAGTTCGTGCCCACGCTGTACCCCGACTATCACCCGCAAGTCGAAGGGGGCGTGGATGTGGGCCGCTCGATACTGGCCGCACCTTACGACATCCGCGGCTTGGGGCCGGACATGGCACGCCTGCGCCCGCCGCTGAAAACCATCACCTTCATCGGCATGATGTTCAATTCGTCGAATGCCGACCTCAAGCACTTCTTCAACGTTACCCGTTCGTTGACTTCGTTCGTGTATGTGGCCAGGCGCCTGCTCACCCACCTGAAGGAGCTTGCCCTGTATCGCCGCGGTACCCAGGTTACCAGCGGCAATGCCTTGGCGGCGCGCCTGGTGCGCTCGGCATTGGACCTGGGCATCCCGATCCTCACCGGCACCCCGGCGCGGCAGTTGCTGCGCGACGGTGGGAGGGTGGTGGGGGCACTGGCCGGGGAAGGCAACAGCGAACTGCGCATTCAGGCACGGCGCGGGGTGGTGCTGGCCTGTGGCGGGTTCTCCCATGACCTGCAACGTTTGCGCCAGGCCTACCCGCATGTGCGCCGTGGTGGTGAGCATTTTTCACCGGTGCCAGCGGGTAATACCGGCGATGGCGCTCGCATGGCCGAGGCGTTGGGGGCAAAGGTTGATATCCGCCTGCAAGCGCCAGCCGCCTGGATGCCCGTGTCGAAGGTGCCTGTGGGGGGCGGGCGTTACATCGCCTTTCCGCATCTGCTCGACCGCTACAAACCGGGTGTGATCGGGGTGCTGCGTTCGGGCCAGCGTTTCACCAACGAGTCCAACTCCTACCACGACGTGGGCGCAGCACTGATCGAAGCCTGTGCCGGCCAGGCAGAAACCGCCATGTGGCTGGTGTGCGACCGCCGCACCCTGGCCAAGTACGGCCTGGGTTTCGCCAAGCCTGCCCCCATGCCGACGGGGCCCCTGTTGCGTAACGGCTACCTGCTCAAGGGCAAGACCCTGGCTGAGTTGGCAGGCAAGGCCGGTATCGATGCGCAAGGGCTGGAACGGACCGTGCGCGAATACAACCTTGGCGCAGTGCAGGGTGAAGACCGCCAGTACGGGCGCGGCAGTACCAGCTTCAACCGCTACCTGGCCGACCCACAGCAACAGCCCAACCCCTGCGTGGCGCCAGTGGGTGAGGGGCCGTACTTTGCCGTGAAAGTCATCATGGGCGATCTGGGCACCTTCGACGGGCTGCGCACCAGCGTGGTCGGTGAAGTGCTGGCCGCCGACGGGCAGGCCATCGAAGGGTTGTATGCGGTGGGTAACGACCGTACCAGCATCATGGGCGGCAACTACCCCGGTGCCGGCATTACCCTCGGGCCGATCATGACCTTTGGCTACATCACCGGGCGCCACCTGGCTGGTGTGGAGCAGGGGCTGGCAGCGGCGGGCAATGCGCGGGAGGTGGCGTGATGGACAAGGCAGTGGTCGATCACCGCATCTATACCATCCGGCCGCGCTGCATGGCGGCGTTTCTCGAAGCCTTCGACCAGTTGGCGATGCCGATCCTGCTGCGCCACCTCGGCGCACCACTGGCGTTCTACACCAGTAGCATCGGGCCGCTGAACCAGGTGGTGCACCTGTGGGGTTATGACAGCCTGGATGACTTTGAAAAGCGCAGCGCGGCGCGGGATGCCGACCCGGATTTTGCTGCTTATCTGCATGCCACCCGTGACCTGGTGGTGACGCAGGAAACACGGATCATAAGGCCTGTGTATCTGCGCAGCCTCGACAGGCAGTGATGTTGCCTGTGCTGGCCCAATCGCCGACAAGCCGGCTCCCACAGGTGGAGTGCTGTTCTCAGGGGCCATGATCCCCCTGTGGGAGCTGGCTTGCCGGCGATTGGGCCGCAACGCGGCCCCGAAACACCGTCATAAAAACAACAACAGGTGATACCCATGAACAACACACTCGACGTGCGCCAACTGATCGACCAGCAACCCATCGGCCGCTACCAGAAATGGGTAGTATTCCTCGGCTTCCTGATCATCGCCCTGGACGGCCTGGACGTGGCCATCATCGGCTTCATTGCCCCGCAGCTGAAAAGCGACTGGGGCCTGGATGCGCAAAGCCTGGGCCCGGTATTGAGCGCTGCGCTGATCGGCCTGGCCCTTGGCGCCCTGATTGCCGGCCCCCTGGCTGACCGCTACGGGCGCAAGGCAGTATTGCTGTGCAGCGTGCTGCTGTTCGGCATCTGGACCCTGGCCTCGGCCTTTTCCCCAAACCTGGAAACCCTGGTCGCGCTGCGTTTTCTTACCGGCCTGGGCCTGGGTGCTGCAATGCCCAATGCCAGCACCCTGGTCAGCGAATACGCCCCGGCGCGCAGCCGCTCGCTGCTGATTACCCTGGCGTTCTGCGGGTTCTCCCTGGGGGCAGCGATGGGTGGTTTCGTCAGCGCCTGGATGATACCCAACCTGGGCTGGCGCAGTGTGCTGGTGCTGGGCGGGGTGTTGCCGCTGCTGGTCCTGCCGCTGCTGTATTGGCGGCTACCGGAATCGGTCACCTTTTTGGTCAGCAAAGGTGCAGACCGCCAGCGCATTCTGGCCATTGTCCGCCGCCTGGCCCCTGAACATGTCAATGCCGACAGTACCTTCGTCATGCCCGCCAAACCCCAGGGCACTGGCGGTGCGATTGGTACTATCCTCTCGCCGCGCTACCGCTTTGGTACCTGCATGCTCTGGGCTGGCTACGTGCTGGCGCTGTTCCTGGTGTACCTGTTCAGCGGCTGGCTGCCGACACTGGTGAAGGAGGGCGGAGGTTTTTCGGTGTCTGAAGCCGCCATTGTCACGGCCTGTTTCCAGATTGGCGGCCCGGTAGGGGCGATTTCAGTGGGCTGGGCCATGGACCGCTGTAACCCGCAGCGCGTACTGATGCTGACGTTTCTGTTCAGCGGCGCGGTTATCTTCACGATTGGCCAGGTGGCGGGGGATTTCGCCTGGCTGTGCGCCATTGCCTGCGCCGTGGGCTTTGGGCTGAATGGCGCGAGCGTTGGCATGAATGCACTGGCGGCGGCCTTTTACCCGACGCAAGCGCGGGCGACCGGGGCCAGCTGGATGAGCGGCATCGGGCGCATTGGCGCCGTGCTCAGCGCCTTTGCCGGGGCCCAGATGCTGGCGCTGGGCTGGAGTTTTGAACAAGTGTTCGCTTCGCTGCTGTTGCCTGCTGCGCTGGCGGCATTGGCAGTGTGGCTGCAGGGGCGAAATGCTGCGCTACGGTTTAGCGCTCAAGGCTGTACATCCGGCACTCCGCCAGCAACGCCAGCAGGTTCGGCTCCCGCTCCCTAGCCTTCAGAAACACTACGCCAATGTGCTGCTGCAAGCGGTATTGCGGCTTCAAGGCAATCAGCCGGACGCGGTTTTCGTACACAGCCGCGATACGCCCCGGCAGCAGGGCAAAGCCCACACCCGAGCTGACCATGCTCAGCAGGGTGAAGATGTCATTCACCTGCATGGCCACCTTGGGCTCGAAGCCGGCCTGCTGGAACACCCGTGCGCCATCGCGGTGGGTGGCGAAGCCCTGTGTCAGGGTGATGAAGGTGGAGTCGGCGAGGTCGGCCAGGTCTACCTCGGCCTGTCCGGCGAAGGGCGAGTCGGTGGGGACAGCTAGGAAGATGTCGTCGGAGAACAGCGGCAGCTGCTCGCAGGCCGGGTCGCTGACGCTTTCGTCGAGTGACACCAGGACAGCTTCCAGCTCATGGTTTTTCAGGCGCTGCAGCAAGTCGACGTTGGAGCCCAGGGTAAGGTCGATGTTCAGCTCGCTGCGGCGCAGTTTCAGGCCCATGACCAGTTTGGGCACGGTTTTTACCGTCAGCGAGTAGAGCGCACCCAGGCGGAAGCGCTCGGCGTAGAACCCCGCGGCTTCGCGGGTTTGGCGCACCATCTGCTCGGCGTCCTGGATCAGCTGCCGGGCTTTCTTTTCCAGCACGTAGGCGCTTTCCAGCGGGATCAGCTGGCGGCCTTCGTGCTTGAACAACGGGCAGCGCAGGGCGCTCTCCAGCGAGTGGATGGCGCGGTGCACGCTGACGGCACTGGTAGACAACTCGACCGCCGCGCGGCCGAGGTTGCCGGTGCGCATGAAGGCAAGAAAGGTTTCCAGCTTTTTGAGGGTCAGTTCTTCGTCGATCAGCATGGGGCCTGGGTGGGTATGGCTATAGAGTTATGGGGTGTTTGAGATCGAGCGCCGCCCGCGCGGCGCTCGGTCTCAAACATACCCCACACCTTAAGCCATACGCTCGATCAATGCCCACAACGCCGGGTCATTGAAGTCGTTCACAACCAGCTTGGCACCCGCCTCCAGCAACCGCTGCGGCGTCTGCGTCGTGGCCACGCCCACGGTAAATATCCCCGCGCCACTGGCGGCCGCAACCCCCGGCAATGAATCCTCGAAGGCCAGCGCCTGCCTGGCCTCGGCGCCCAGCCGCTGCAGGCCGGTGAGGTAGGGCAGGGGGTCTGGCTTGGGCCGCGCCAGTTCCTCGGCCACCAGCACATGCTCGAACTGCTGGCCAAGGCCCATGGCGTTCAGCATGTGTTCGGCGTTCAGCCGCGGTGCGTTGGTCACCACGCACATGCCGATGTCATGGGCCTTGGCATGCTCCAGCAGGCGCAACAGGCCTGGCATCGGGTCAAGAGACGGTGACAGGTCGCGAAACAGCGCCTCCTTGCGGTCGGCCAGCGCCCGGCACTGTTCGACGCTCGCACCGCTAAACAGCTCGGCGAACAGCTCGCCGTTGGCGCGGCCGCTGACCTGGGCATCGAACTGCGCCTGGCTCAGTTCGCGGCCGTCATGCTCACGCAGCAGTTGGCGAAAGGCCTGCAGGTGCAGGGTGTCGGTGTCGGTGAGGGTTCCGTCGAGGTCGAACAGCAGGGCGGTCAGCATGGGGTATCCAGATCAAGAAAACACAAGCCAGGGGATCATAACCAAAGCTGACGACGAAGGGGGCTGTTCAGCGTGCTCCGAAAAGAGTACAAATGTGCTCCATGGACAATCTTACCCCCAAACGCCGCGCGATTTTCGAATTCATCCGCGAGCGCATTGCCGATCAAGGGCAGCCACCGAGCCTGGCCGATATCGCCACGCGCTTCGGTTTTGCTTCGCGCAGCGTTGCGCGCAAGCACATCACAGCCTTGTGCCAGGCCGGTTATATAGATGTCACGCCGAACCAGGCGCGGGGCATTCGCCTGGCCGAACCGCTGCGCCGGCCTGAAATCCTCGAAGTGCCGGTGCTGGGCCAGGTGGCGGCGGGCGCCCCCATCGGCCCGGACCTCGATATCCACGAACAGTTGCTGATCGACCCCAGCCTGTTCCGCCGCACCCCTGACTACCTGCTTAAAGTGCGTGGCGATTCGATGGTCGACGACGGCATCTTCGACGGTGACCTGGTCGGCATCCTGCAACAGGCCGACGCCCGCGATGGCCAGATCGTGGTTGCGCGCCTGGACGGCGAAGTGACCATCAAGCGCCTGCAACGCCAGGGCAGCGGTTACCGGCTGTTGCCACGCAACCCGGCCTATGCACCCATCGATGTGCAGCCTGAACAGGATTTTTTCATCGAAGGCGTGTTCTGCGGCCTGCTGAGGCGTGACTGATGGGCGCAGTGGTCGACCTCGACAGGCTGCTCGATCAGCGCCGTGTCTGGCGCGGGCGGCAGGCCCAGGCACGGCCACTCGGCTTGCAGCCGACCGGCCATGCGGCCCTTGACGAGCGCCTGCCTGAAGGCGGCTGGCCGGCGGCGGCACTCAGTGAGTTGCTACTGGCCAGCCCCGGTTGCGGCGAACTGCAACTGCTGTGGCCCACGCTGGCGCGGCTGAGCACTGAAGGCAGCCGGGTAGTACTGGTGGCACCGCCGTTCATCCCTTACGCACCGGCCTGGCAGGCAGCCGGGGTAGACCTGCGCTGGCTGGTGCAGGTGGATGCCGCCCCTGCCGATGCCTTGTGGGCGGCCGAGCAGTGCCTGCGCTCGGGCAGTTGCGCGGCGGTGCTGTGCTGGCCTGAACGTGCCGATGACCGGGCCCTGCGGCGTTTGCAGGTGGCCGCAGAAACCGGACAGGCGCTGGCATTCGCCTGCCGGCCGCACCAGGCAGCACACAACCCTTCGCCAGCAGCGCTGCGGGTTGCCGTCGACACCCGACCGGCGCAGTGGCGTGTGCTTAAAAGCCGGGGCGGCATGCCACCTGCGCTGCCCATCGCCTGCCCGGGGCGGGGCTGATGCACCATGCTCTGGGCCTGCATCCTGCTCCCGCAGCTGGCGCTGGACACGGTCCTGCGTGAGCGTGACGACCCCGATACTCCCTTGGTGCTGCTTGGCGGGCCTACCCAGCGCCGGGTATTGCAAGCGGTCAGCCCGGCAGCGGCCGCACTTGGGTTGAGGGCAGGGCAGACCCTGACGGCGGCACGTGCCCTGGCGGATGGTTTCACCTGCGTTGAAGCCGACCCCAGGCGTATCGAGCAGGTGCAGCAATTGCTGGCGGCCTGGGCCTATCGCTTCAGTGCCCAGGTCAGCCTGCATTACCCGCGGGCGTTGCTTCTGGAAGTAGGCTCCAGCCTGCAACTGTTCGGCCCTTGGCCCTTGTTCGAGGCACGTCTGCGCCAGGAACTGGCAGATTTGGGCCTGCGCCAACGCATTGTCCTGGCCAGCAACCCGGTAGCGGCGCGCATGCTTGCCAATGCTCATGATGGCTTGGCCGTGGGCGATGCCGACGCCACCCGTGCGGCGCTGCTAGGCATGCCCATCACACGTATCGGCTTGCCGGCAGACGCCGCCGAAGCCTTTGCCCGCATGGGCCTGCGCCAGCTGGGCCATGTACTGTGCTTGCCGCGCGATACATTGGCCAAGCGCTTTGCGCCCCAGGTGCAGTTGCACCTCGACCAGCTGCTTGGCCTGCGCAATCTGGGGCTGGCCTTCTACCAGCCACCGGACCGTTTCGAAACCCGGCTGGAGCTGAACTTCGATGTCGAGTCGCACCAGGCGCTGTTGTTCCCGCTGCGGCGCATGCTCAACGACCTTGCCGCATTCCTCGCCGGGCGCGACTGTGGCGTGCAGCGCTTTTGCCTGCACCTGGAACATGCCGAAGGCCCGGACACCCTGCTCACGGTCGGCCTGCTGGCTGCCGAACGCGATGCCGCCATGCTGTTCGAACTGACCCGTGGGCGCCTGGAGCCGCTGCGCATTCCCGCACCCGTGCGCAACGTGCGGCTGGTTGCCGAGGACCTGCCAACCTTCGTGCCCCAGCACCAGGCGTTGTTCGACCCTCGTGCGCAGCAGGCGCAACCCTGGGAACAATTGCGCGAGCGGCTGCGCGCTCGCCTGGGGGATGAGGCCGTGAAGGGGCTGAGCGCGGCAGCCGATCATCGCCCCGAATGCGCCTGGCAGCTGACCGAGCAAGGCGCCCAAGGCAGCATGCCGGTTGCCCCGGGCACTCGCCCCGGCTGGCTGCTGCCAGCCCCGATGGCGCTGGACACCGCCAGCTACCAGGTACACGGCCAGGCCGAACGCATCGAGTCGGGCTGGTGGGATGGCGGCGACGTGCGCCGCGACTACTACCGCATCGAAACCCGTGATGGCCTGCGCGGCTGGGCCTACCGCGACCTGGGCCAGGCCGGCCCGCTGTGGCTGCAGGGGTGGTTCGCATGAGCACGCCGGGTTATGCCGAGCTGCATTGCCTGTCCAACTTCAGCTTCCAGCGCGGGGCCTCGAGCGCTGACGAGCTGTTCCGGCGCGCGGGTGAACAGGGCTACCAGGCCCTGGCGATCACTGACGAATGCACCCTGGCTGGCATCGTTCGTGCCTGGCAGGCTGCCAAGGCGCATCAGCTGCGGCTGATCGTGGGCAGCGAGGTGCTTTTACAGGGCGGCCCCAAGCTGGTGCTGCTGGTAGAGAACCTGGCCGGTTACCAGAGTTTGTGCGCGCTGATCACGCGGGCCCGCCGGCGGGCGCAAAAGGGCGAGTACCAGTTGTTTCGCGAAGACCTGCAACAACACCATCAAGGCCTGCTGGCGCTATGGGTGGCCGATGACTGCGCCGACACTGCCACGGGTGAGTGGTTACGCAGTGTGTTCGGCGAACGCCTGTGGCTGGCCGTGCACCTGCACCGGGGCAGTGACGATGCCCTGCGCCTGCAAGGCTTGCGAGGCCTGGCGGCTGAAGTAGGTATCCGCGCCGTGGCCTGTGGCGATGTGCACATGCATGTGCGCGGTCGCCGTGCCTTGCAGGACTGCATGACCGCCATCCGCCAGCATTGCCGGGTGGATGAAGCCGGGCGCTTTCTGTTTGCCAATGGCGAGCGGCACCTGCGCAGCCAGGCACAGTTGGGCGAACTCTATCCTGCCGACCTGCTGGCCGAGACCCTGGCCATTGCCGAGCGCTGCCAATTTGACCTGAGCGAGTTGAAATACCAGTACCCGCGCGAACTGGTGCCCCAGGGCCATACCCCGGCAACCTGGTTGCGTGAACTGTGCGAGCAAGGCTTGCCGCTACGCTGGCCAGGCGGGCCGAGTGACAAGGTGCGTGATGTGCTGGCCACGGAGTTGGCACTGATCGAGGAACTTGGTTACGAAAGTTACTTCCTGACCGTGCACGACATCGTCGCCTTCGCCCGCAGCCAAGGCATCTTGTGTCAGGGCCGCGGTTCGGCCGCCAACTCGGTGGTGTGTTTCGTGCTGGGCATTACTGAGCTCGACCCCATGCAGCATCGCCTGCTGTTCGAGCGCTTCCTTTCGCGTGAGCGCAACGAGCCGCCTGATATCGACGTGGACTTCGAGCACGACCGGCGCGAAGAAGTGATCCAGTATGTGTTTCGCCGTTATGGCCGACACCGTGCGGCGCTGACGGCGGTGGTCAACACCTACCATGCCGCGGGTGCGGTGCGTGATGTAGCGCGGGTATTGGGTTTGCCGGCAGACCAGGTGGATGCCCTGGCCAAGTGCTGTGGTCGCTGGAGCGACCGCATCCCCGATGACCAGCGCCTGGCGGAGGCCGGCTTTGAGGCCGGCAGCCCTTCACTGCGGCGGGTGCTGGTGCTGGCTGGCGAGCTGATCGGCTTCCCCCGGCACCTGTCGCAGCACCCGGGCGGCTTTGTCATCTCCCAGCAGCCACTCGACCAGCTGGTGCCGGTGGAAAATGCCGCGATGGCGGAGCGCACGGTGATCCAGTGGGACAAGGACGACCTGGACATGGTCGGCCTGCTCAAGGTCGACGTGCTGGCGCTGGGCATGCTCAGTGCCTTGCGCCGCTGCTTCGACCTGCTCCAGCGCCATCGCGGCCAGCAACTGACCCTGGCCACCATCCCCGGCGAAGACCCGGCCACCTACGCAATGATCAGCCGCGCCGAGACCATGGGGGTATTCCAGATCGAGTCGCGGGCGCAGATGGCCATGCTGCCCCGGCTGCGGCCTAACACGTTCTATGACCTGGTCATCGAGGTGGCGATTGTCCGCCCCGGGCCGATCCAGGGCGACATGGTGCACCCGTACCTGCGCCGGCGCCTGAAGCAGGAGCCCGTCACCTACCCATCGCCGCAGCTCAAGGAAGTCTTCGAGCGTACCTTGGGCGTGCCGCTGTTCCAGGAGCAGGTGATGGAGCTGGCCATGGTTGCTGCCGATTACACGCCGGGCGAGGCCGACCAGCTACGTCGCAACATGGCGGCCTGGAAGCGCCACGGTGGCCTGGAACCGCACCGTGAGCGGCTGGTGCAAGGCATGCTGCGCAATGGTTACGACCTGGCGTTTGCCGAGCGCATCTTCGAGCAGATCAAGGGTTTTGGCAGCTATGGCTTCCCGGAATCGCACGCGGCCAGCTTTGCCTTGCTGTGTTATGCCAGCAGCTGGCTGAAGTGCCATGAACCGGCAATCTTTACCTGCGCGCTGGTCAACAGCTGGCCCATGGGCTTCTACAGCCCTGACCAGTTGTTGCAAGAGGCCCGGCGCCAAGGTATCGAGGTGCGACCGGTTGATGTCTGCCACAGCGAGTGGGACTGCACCCTCGAGCCTGATGCTGAAGGCACATTGGCTATTCGCATGGGCTTGCGCCTGGTGCGCGGTTTGGCCGAGGCCGATGCCAGGCGCCTGGAGCAGGCGAGGGGGCAACGGCCATGGCGCGATGTCGAAGACCTGTGCCTGCGTGCAGGGCTCGATTCAAGGGCCCGGGCCCGCCTGGCCGATGGCGGGGCGCTGCGTGCCCTGGCCAGTGACCGGCACCAGGCACGC
Source organism: Pseudomonas sp. YNh (assembly GCF_037993085.1). NCBI lineage: Bacteria > Pseudomonadati > Pseudomonadota > Gammaproteobacteria > Pseudomonadales > Pseudomonadaceae > Pseudomonas > Pseudomonas sp. YNh. Next base: position 19,129 of record NZ_JBBMRJ010000050.1, read on the forward strand.
TGGCAGGTGGCGGCGGTTCAGCCGCAGCTGCCCCTGTTTGCCGAGGTGCAACCGGTGCCTGAAACGCCAGTGGACTTGCCTGTGCCAACCGTAGGTGAAGACCTGATGGCCGATTATCAGGCCCTGGGTACCACGCTGGGGCCGCATCCGCTGGCACTGTTGCGCTCACGCCTGAGGGCGCTGGGGTGTCGCAGTTCGAGTGAGCTGCAAGGTGTCGAGCATGGCGACAGCATTGCCGTGGCCGGCCTGGTAGTAGGCCGCCAACGACCCCAGACCGCCAGCGGAGTGACCTTTGTCACCCTGGAAGATGAACACGGGATGGTCAACGTGGTGGTGTGGCGGGACATTGCCGAACGGCAGCGGCGGGCGTTGGTGGGGTCGCAGCTGCTCAAGGTCAGTGGGCGGCTGGAGCAGGAGAACGGCGTGCGGCACCTGATTGCACGGCGGCTGGAAGATGTGAGCCCGTTGCTGCAAGGGCTGGATGTGCGCAGCCGGGATTTCCACTAACCCCGGCCCCTACCAAAAACCGTGATTCTCGCGTATTCCTTGTGGGAGCGGGTTCACCCGCGAACACGGGCGTAGCCCGTGCCATCCACCGTGTTGCCTTCTTCGCGGGTAAACCCGCTTGTATGGTTAGACTTGAAGGGGTGGTGGGACTAAATGCCCGATTCTGACTGTTCACA